>CAKAQT010000050.1:0-7435 GCA_916720325.1 Parahaemophilus parainfluenzae | reverse complement strand
ATATTTATCGCCATTCTCTTTCAAAACGTTTTTTCCTGACTTTCTTTGGAATTATGGTAGCCACGAGCATTGGTATTAGCCAAATGCCAAATAACCGCATTATGGAACGCATTGACGTTGCTCAAAAAGATATTCAACTTTACTTGGATAACCATGATGGAAATACCTCTCTTGGGGCTCGTTTTGAAATGTGGAAAAGTGCACTTGAAATGGCAAAAGAAAAACCTTTATTTGGTTGGGGTATTCAAGGTGCGACAGAAAAACGTAAGTTAGATACAAAAGAAAAAATTGTCACGGGTGACATTGGACAATTTACGCATGCTCATAACCAATATTTAGATGATCTCTCAAAACGAGGAGTTGTTGGGTTGCTTGCCTTGCTTGCTGTTTTATTTATTCCTCTCCGTGCCTTTATGAGGGATCTGAAAACAACGAATAACGAGATCAAGCTAATTGCAACATTAGGCGTTGCCCATATTTTATCTGTGATGATTTATGGTTTAAGCCAAGGTTTCTTGGTACATAATTCAGGTACTATTTTTTACTTTTTCTTAACGATTGTGTTTTATGCTGCAATACGAACACATCAGAAGGCAGAATAATGAAAATTTTAGTCATTCGTAACGATAAACTGGGCGACTTTGTTCAAGCATTTCCGGCTTTTGCGATGTTGAAAGCCTCAAATCCCGAGCTAAAACTGACCGCACTTGTGCCGGCTTATACCGCACCACTTGCACAAATTTGCCCTTATTTAGATGATGTTATCATTGATAGTGCCAAGAACGACAAAGCGGATTTCAATCGTCTTGTTAAAGAAATCAAAGAGCAGCAATTTGATGGCATGATTAGCTTCTTTTCCAATACCCATAACGGTAAATTAGCATGGAAAAGTGGGATTCCTTATCGTCTTGCACCCGCAACAAAATGGGTGCAAATACTTTATAACCATCGTTTAACACAACGCCGTTCACGCTCAGAAAAATCTGAAGCAGAGTACAATCAAGATCTTGCTCGTGCATTCTTAAAGAAACATAACATGCCGATTGTGGAACCCAAACCACCTTACCTTTCACTTCCTGAAAGTGCGGTTAAAAATCAACGTGTTTTTCTTCAAGAGCAATTAGGCTTATCGGCAGATAAAAAATGGGTATTTGTGCATAGCGGAACAGGTGGTTCAGCAACAAGTCTTTCGTTGACACAATATGCTCAATTGATACAAGGTTTGTTAAGCGAATTTGATTGCCAGATTATCTTAACCGCAGGACCTGGTGAAAGTGAAAAAGCCCATGAGTTAGCGGCAAAAATCGACAGCCCAAATGTGGTTGTTTACGATAAGAATAAAGGATTGGTTGATTTTGCACACTCTCTAGCTTGTGCGGATTTATTCATTGCGGGCTCTACTGGACCATTGCATTTAAGCAGTGCATTCAATGTGCCAACAATCGGATTCTATCCAAACAGTCGCTCATCTCAGCCTCGTCGTTGGAAACCGATTAACGATGCAGACAAACACCTTGCTTTCTGCCCGCCAAAAGGGAAAGAGGAAATGAATTTAGGGTTAATTTCGATTGAAAATGCCTTAGGAGACATTATCCCCTTCGTGCGGAAGATGTGGCAATCGAGCAATTGAATTTAAGCATAACTGTACAATCCAACCTATTGCGGCGGCAAAAACAACGGTACCTATGCCAACTGTGCCGCCGAGGAGATAACCTAGCACACAAACCGACACTTCAAGGCTTGTTCTCACAATCCCTACTTTTAAATGAAAGCGTTGACAAAACCCCACCATTAATCCATCCCGCGGGCCAGCGCCTTGATGACAGGTTAAATATAATGCTGTTCCAAGCCCATAAAGCAAAAGCCCAATTCCGCCGAATAAGATTCGACTCAAAAGTGCGGTTGGTTCAGGTACAATTTTCACGGTTAAACCAAGAAAAAAAGCAATCACGATAATATTCAAAATAGTGCCCAGTCCAAATCTTAACTTAAGGGGAATCCAAGCCAACATCACCAAACAACTAATACCGAGTGATGCCCAACCAATACTAACTCCGGCTTGTAATGCCACACCTTGAGAAAGTACGGTCCAAGGTGAGGAACCCAAATTAGCGAGCACAATTAAGCCATCTCCAATGCCCAGTATTGCCAATGCAAATAATAGCATCGACATCGTTTTACCTTCGACTGACCATAGCGATTTTGCGGCCCAACTGGTGTGAGGAATCACCCGTGCTTTTTTCATATTATTCCCATTTATATTTAACGCTTACATCATAATGGGAAACCCCATAAAACCAAAACATTTTAACGTCATATGATATAACCGAATTGACTGATAAATATCATAAATGTGATGTAGATCACATTGTCAAAATTGTCATCATCCAGTCACTGACTTAAAATAGGCTACCCTTTTAAATTAGGACATGATTATGCTTGCATCTCTTCAAGATATTTTGGATACCGTAAAATCCAACACACTCACCTATCAACAAAAACTCATGTGTTTAGGCAATATCGCCGAGCGATTATTTGATCCTCGTGAATTATTAGGCTACACAGATGAAGAATGGCAATTCCTTCAAAATCAAATGATCTGTGATTTAAACGAAGGCTATGCGATTTATCGCCCTCGCTATATTTTGCCTGATTACAATGTGTATATTAAAAAAGGTTGTGAATTCCTTGAATTGCCGCCGCCAAAAGATCTTGATGAAGCATTAGATGGCTTATTGATTTTATATTCCCACGTGCCATCCATTACCACATTCCCAGTTTACATTGGTCGTTTAGACGTGCTACTTGATCCGTTTATTACCGATGAGGAACAAGACTACATCAAAATTAAACGTTTCTTAAATCATGTGGATAAAACCGTGCCAGATTCATTCTGCCATGCCAATATTGGGCCTTATGACACCAAAGCAGGGCGTTTAATTTTAAAAGCAGTGATTGAATTGGAAGCACCTACGCCAAATATGACCATTCGTTACGATAAAAGTAAAACAAGTCGTGAATTTGCAGAGTTAGCGGCAAAAACCTGCTTATTGGTTTCTAAACCATCTTTTGCTAACGATGCTTACTACATTTCTGACTTAGGCGAACAATATGGTATTGCAAGCTGCTATAACGCACTGCCTGAATGCGGCGGGGCTTATACCCTCACTCGCTTGCGCTTAGGGACTATCGCGCGCGCCTGTAAAACCGTGGATGAAATGGTCAATGAACTTTTACCTCGTGTCGCAAAATGTGCACTTTCCACCATGGATAAACGCCATAAATTTGTAGTAGAAGAAAGCAACTTCTTCAATACCTCATTCCTCGAAAAAGAAGGTTTTATTAAACGCACTAATTTTACGGGAATGTTTGCCATTGTTGGTCTCGCTGATGCAGCAAATCATTTATTGCAACAAGAAGGCTTAAACGAAACCTTTGGTAAAAGCCAACGCGGTGATGAAATTGCGACCTTGATTATGGATAAATTAAAAGAAGTCACGGATAACCATGAAGGCGTGTATGCTGAACGCACGGGCAACCGTTATTTATTACATGCGCAAGTAGGCGCAAGCAATCATGAAGAAGATAAACGTAATGCGCCAGCACATCGCATTCGTGTGGGTGAAGAACCAACGTTATTGGCTCATTTAAAACAATCGGCGCCATTCCATAAATACTTCCCATCAGGTACGGGAGATTTGTTTGCCTTTGACCAAACCTATGTGGATCATTTAGATGCCGTCGTTGATATTATCGATGGTTCATTTGCACAAGGTTACCGCTATATCACCACTTATCTTAAAAATACCGATTTGATTCGTGTAACGGGTTATTTGGTGAAGAAAAGCGAAGTGGAAAAATACCGTAAAGGTGAAGTGGCATTACGTGATACCACTTGGTATGGCGCTGGCACCGATGATTGCGCACAAGTCTTTGACCGTCAATTACGCGATGAACAAGATGTAAGTGCAAGCTAGAAAAAAAGTGCGGTCGAAAAACTCTCTGTTTTTTGACCGCACTTATTCTTTTTCTGCCTTTTCTAAAATCGCTTTGTGTTCTCGAATCAATGCCATAAACGGCTGCCCAAAGCGTTCTAATTTGATCGCCCCTACCCCATTAATTTGTAGCATTTCAATATTACTTGTTGGCATATATTGCGCCATTTCCTGTAACGTCGCATCATTAAAAACAATATAAGGCGGAATATTTTCTTTATCTGCTAGCTGCTTCCGTAGGAAACGTAAACGGGCAAACAGATCTTTATCGTAATTTGCTACCGTATTTTTATGAGACGTATGCACAATTTTATTAATGGATGAAATACGCGGCATCGCTAATTCAAGCGGTACTTCGCCTTTTAAAACAGGGCGTGCACTTTCTGTGAGCTGAAGCGTGGCGCTATTAAACTCTCCGAGCACTTGCTGAATAAAACCGAGATGAATAAGCTGACGAATGACAGATTGCCAATGTTCTTTGCTTTTATCTTTACCAATGCCATAAACACTTAACTTATCATGTTGGCGTTCTACAATTTTTTGATTATGCATCCCTCGCAATACCGCAATCACATATTGCACACCGAAACACTGCCCCACACGATAAATCGTCGACATCACTTTTTGTGCATCAATTAAACCGTCATATTTCTTTGGTGGGTCAAGACAAATATCGCAATTTTGACAAGGTGTTTGACGATGTTCGCCAAAATAATTGAGTAACACTAAACGACGACAAGTCTGACTTTCGGCAAATTCACCAATGGCTTCCAATTTATGTTGCTCAATTTGACGTTGTGGCGTCTCTGGTTTCTCTAGCAGAATTTTCTGTAACCAAGCATAATCAGCCGGCTCGTAGAAAAGCACCGCTTCCGCAGGTAAATCATCTCGTCCCGCACGACCGGTTTCTTGATAATATGATTCAATACTTCTCGGCAAATCAAAATGGGCGACAAAACGCACATTGGATTTATTAATACCCATGCCAAACGCAATCGTCGCAACCACAACTTGAACATTATCTCGTTGAAAATCTTGCTGGACGCGTTCACGCAGTGCAGTTTCCATTCCCGCATGATATGCCGCAGCCGACACCCCTTTATTTCGCAAAGTTTCAGCTATACGTTCTACTTTCGAACGACTATTACAATACACAATGCCACTTTTGCCTTTCTGAGCTAAGACAAAACGCGTAAGCTGCTCCATTGGCTTAAATTTTTCTTCTAACGTATAACGAATATTTGGGCGGTCAAAACTGCCAATGTATTTGTGAGGATGGTCTAATTTAAGATGAGTGAGAATATCCTGTCTTGTCGCGTAATCCGCTGTAGCCGTTAATGCCATAATCGGCGCATTTGGAAACGCCGCTTTTAACCCACCAAGTTGGGTATATTCAGGGCGGAAATCATGCCCCCATTGTGAAATACAATGTGCTTCATCAATGGCGATAAAGGAAATTTGAGCATAAGAAATCAGCTGAAAAAAGCTGTTTGTCATCACTTTTTCAGGCGAAACATATAATAATTTTAATTGTCCTGAAATCAGCTTATTTTCAACTTGCTGTTGTTGTTCTGGCGTCTGACTAGAGTTTAGAAAATCGGCTTCAATACCGTTTGCTTGGAGTTGATCCACCTGATCTTTCATTAAAGAAATCAAAGGCGAAATCACTAATGTGAGACCAGGAAAACAAAGTGCTGGAATTTGATAACACAAGGATTTGCCATTTCCTGTGGCCATCACCACTAAGGCATCTTGACCGCTTAATGCAGCATGAATCACTTCTTCCTGCCCTTTGCGGAAAGATTGGTAACCAAAAACAGACCGCAACGTATGAAGTGCGGTCGTTTTTAAGTCTGTTTTTTGCGGGGCATGTTCCGCGAGTTCGGCCATTAGAATGTTACTGTTTCTCCGTGAGCAGCAACCGCCTCGGTTAAAGAATCCCAAAAGCGTTTACCATCATTTGCCACCCAATCATTGTTTTTATAGGCAAAATGGAATCCGCCCAAACGGCTAGCAAGCCAAAGCTCAAGAAGTGGTTCTTGCTTATTAATGACGATTTGTGAACGATCATCAAATGTAATGGTAAATACCGAACCTTGCGTTTCGCAATCCACATCACAATCTTGATTCTCTAACGCTTCTTCAATTTTTTGCCAAACCTGTTCAATATTTTGGTGAAATTCTGCAACATTCATAAAATTTTCCGATTAAATCTGATAGAATGCCGTGAATTATAAAGCCTTTCGCCTCGTTGGCAAAGGCAGATTTTACTTATTAGAGAGATTGAAAAATGAAAAAATTACTTTCTATTTTATTACTCAGTGCATTCTGTACTTTAGCGACAGGTTGCGGTGTAAAAGGGCCATTATATTTCCCTGAAAAAGAACAACCGCAAAACACACAAAAAACACAATAAAAACTGACCGCACTTAAAGGATTCGTCATGGATTTTTTCCAATATAAAAACGAGCAACTTTATGTTGAAGATTTGCCCATCAAACAACTCGCTGAAGAATTCGGCACACCACTTTATATTTATTCTCGTGCCACACTTGAACGCCATTGGCATGCCTTTGATTCCGCTTTAGGAAATCATCCACACTTGATTTGTTATGCCGTTAAAGCCAATTCTAATATTGGAATATTGAATATCATGGCAAAATTAGGTTCTGGTTTTGATATCGTTTCGCAAGGCGAATTAGAACGCGTCTTAGCAGCAGGCGGAGAAGCATCAAAAGTTGTCTTTTCTGGCGTGGCAAAATCTCGCGCAGAAATTATGCGAGCGTTAGAAGTAGGCATTCGTTGTTTTAATGTGGAATCTGTTGCGGAATTACACCATATCAACCAAATTGCGGGTGAAATGGGTAAAGTAGCCCCTATTTCTTTACGCGTGAACCCCGATGTTGACGCCCATACTCACCCTTACATTTCTACGGGATTAAAGGAAAATAAATTTGGTGTGAGCGTAGATGAAGCACGTGAAGTCTATAAATTAGCTGCAACCTTACCTCATGTAAAAATTACGGGTATGGATTGCCATATTGGCTCTCAGCTTACTGAATTACAGCCCTTCTTAGATGCAACTGATCGCCTCATTCGTTTAATGGAGCAATTAAAAGAAGATGGCATCACATTAAAACACTTAGATCTCGGTGGTGGTTTAGGCGTAACTTATACTGATGAAATGCCACCTCATCCAAGTGATTATGCTACTGCGCTACTGAATAAATTAAAAGATTATGAAGATCTCGAAATTATTCTAGAACCAGGCCGAGCGATCGCGGCAAATGCGGGGATTTTAGTGGCGAAAATTCAATACTTAAAAAGTAATGAAAGCCGAAACTTCGCAATTACCGATACCGGCATGAACGATATGATTCGTCCAGCACTCTATGAAGCCTATATGAACATCATTGAAATTGACCGCACTTTAGGGCGTG
>CAKAQT010000049.1:0-7592 GCA_916720325.1 Parahaemophilus parainfluenzae | reverse complement strand
TATAAACTGTAACAGTAGATTAAGAAGGCGTATCGAAAGATACGCCTTTTTGTTTGCCTAAAATTCAGTGAAATTATAATGAAAGTTCAAATTAAACATGTGAATGTTAGGGAGAGAGAAATATTCTTTGGAAGAAAAGAGTGGCGGAAGGTCATGGGAGTTGAACCCACCCGGGAACGCTGGCGTCCCCAACAGGATTTGAAGTCCTGCCACCTCACCGGAGATGACGACCTTCCGTTATTGAAATTGCGGTTACTTTAGCGTAAATTAGTTCGCAATTCAACGCCATTTTGAAATAGGAATTAAAAATGACCGCACTTTTTCAACAACTTCCTTCGGTAGATAAATTTTTAAAAACACCAGAAGGTGAAATGCTTTTAACTGAATTTGGTCATTCAGCTGTCGTGCGTGAATTGCGCCAATTATTGTCTGAAGGGCGCGAGTTTATTAAACAGCATCAAAATTTACCGCACTTTTTTGCCGATCACCTAAGTACATTGCATTATTTACAAGAACGATTGACTCAACAAAATCATGTGCAAATTAAATCAGTTCATAATTTAACGGGCACGGTATTACATACAAATTTAGGGCGAGCATTATGGGCTGAAAGTGCACAACAGGCGGCACTTCATGCGATGAAAGGTAACGTTGCGCTGGAATATGATTTGGAAGAAGGCAAACGCAGTCATCGAGATAATTATATTAGTGAGCTACTTGCACAACTCACAGGTGCAGAAGCTGCTTGTATCGTTAACAACAATGCAGCTGCTGTGCTCTTAATGTTGGCCACCTTTGCAAAGGATAAAGAAGTCATTATTTCTCGTGGTGAGTTAATTGAAATCGGTGGCGCATTTCGCATCCCTGACATTATGGCTCAAGCAGGCTGTAAACTTGTTGAAGTGGGTACAACAAACCGCACACATTTGAAAGATTATCGTCAAGCAATCAACGAAAATACCGCTTTCTTAATGAAAGTACATTGCAGTAACTATCATATTAGTGGATTTACTGCTTCAGTTTCAGAACAAGAGTTGGTTGATCTTGGACGAGAGTTTGATATTCCAGTAATTACGGATCTTGGTAGCGGTGCATTGATTGATCTAAGCCAATATGATTTACCGAATGAGCCGACAGTACAAGAAAAAGTTGCACAAGGCGTAAACTTGGTGTCATTCTCGGGAGATAAATTATTGGGTGGAACACAAGCTGGCATTATTGTTGGTAAAAAAGAGTGGATTGCTCAGTTACAAGCTCATCCATTAAAGCGCGTGTTGCGTTGTGATAAAGTGATTTTAGCCGGGCTTGAGGCAACATTACGTCTTTATCTCCAACCTGAAAAACTTACTGAGACGTTGCCAACTTTGCATTTGCTTACCCAATCAATGGATGTATTAAAAGAAAAAGCTGAACAACTTAAAGCCTGTTTAGCAAATCGTTTAAAAGATTACCAGGTTGAGATTGAAGAAAGCTTTGCTCAGATTGGGAGTGGTTCTCAACCGATGGCGACGATTCCTTCGATTGCGGTAACGATAGCTGAAAAAACAGAGGCAAAATTGACCGCACTTTTAACGGTATTCAAAGTGTTAGAACAACCAATAATCGGTCGTGTTGAGAAAGGAAAGATTTGGTTAGATTTACGTAGCGTGGCTGACTTTAAGGCATTATTAGATACGGTGGAAAAATTATGATCATAGTAACATCAGGGCACGTCGATCATGGTAAAACAGCCCTTTTAAAAGCACTGACAGGTACGAATACCGCCCATTTGCCGGAAGAAAAAAAACGTGGCATGACCATTGATTTAGGCTATGCCTATTTGCCTTTAAAAGAGAAAGTGCTTGGGTTTATTGATGTACCTGGCCATGAAAAGTTTCTCGCCAACATGTTGGCCGGGCTTGGTGGTGTGCATTATGCCATGCTTATTGTTGCAGCCGATGAAGGGATTGCCGCACAAACTAAAGAACACTTAGCGATTTTACGTCAGCTTCAATTTACTGAAATCATGGTAGTGATTACCAAGGCTGACCGAGCAACAAATGAGCAAATCGAGGCACTAAAAACACAAATTCAGACAGATTATCCATTCTTAGCTCAATCTCATTATTTTATTACATCGGCACAAACAGGCTTAGGAATTGATGCGTTACGCGATTATTTAGCCAATTTACCGGAATTAGCCGAAATAAATAAACCGTTTCGTTATGCTATCGACCGTGTCTTTAGCGTGAAAGGGGCAGGGACAGTGGTAACGGGCACAGCATTTGCGGGTACTGTATCCATTGATGATGAACTCTTCCTTTCTACGGGACAAAAGGTTCGCGTAAAAAATATTCATGCTCAGAATACACCGAGCGAAAAAGGCTTGGCTGGTCAACGTTTAGCGCTCAATTTAAACGTTGATTTAGATCGTATTCTAATGCAACGCGGCGATTGGTTGTTAGCCTCAGAACCACTTGAGCCAACTGATCGTATTACCATTGAAATTACGCCTGAAGTGAATTTGAAAGATAGTCAGCCTGTGCACATTTATCATGCAGCAAGCCGTACAACAGGTAAGCTTACTTTGCTTGAAAGCAAAAATGCAATGAAAAATGACCGCACTTTGGCGGAAGTTATTTTAGAGCAGCCATTATTTTTGGCCTTTGGGGATAAATTAATTTTACGTAGTGGTGATGCGAAAGCTTTAGTTGGTGGCGCCAAGGTACTCGAAATTCATTCACCAAAACGTTATAAGCGTACAGAGGCTCGTCTAGCGTTCTTAGCTAAACTTAATCAGGCTCAAACCGCCACACAACGCATCGGATTGACCTTACAAAAAGAGGCGATTTCAGCTCAAGCTTTAATGTGGAGTGAGCAACTAACCGAAAATCAATTGGCTGAAGCATTGGCCGAGAATGGCGATATCCGTTTCCAAAATTGGTGTTTTAATCGCGATTATCAACGTGAAAAAACGCAGCAAATTTTGACCGCACTTGCTACCTATCATGAGCAACATAATGATCAGCTAGGTTTGAGTAAAGCCCGCTTATACCGTATTGCGACACTAAACCAACCGGAAAATCTGATTTATCATTTTATTGAAGAAATGCTTGATGAAGGCCAATTGCAGCAGACTCGTGGTTGGTTACATTTGCCTTCACACAAAATCCAATTTTCAGCCGAAGAGCAAAGCTTATGGCAAGCGGTGTTAGCTGAATTTGAGAAAGCGCATGGTCAAGCCATTTGGGTGCGTGATATGGCAACAGCCTTGGCGCAAGATGAAAGTGTAATGCGTAACTTTATGTATAAAGCGGGTAAATTGGGCTATCTTACGCCAATCGTAAAAGACCGTTTTTTCCTGACTGAAAGCATTTATGCTTATGCTCGCTTAATTAAGGAAATGGCAGGCGAAGAAGGTAAAGTTGCCGTAAATGAATTACGTGATAAGCTTAATTTTGGTCGAAAACTGACAGTGCAATTAATGGAATATTTTGACCGTACCGGTTTTTTACGCCGCAAAGGCAATGATCATATTCTACGTGATAAAGATACGTTTGATTTATAGGTAATACATGAAAAAGACACTCATTTCAGCCTTAATTTTAACCGCACTTTTTACGGTAACGGGTTGCGAAGATAAAGAAGCGAAAGCAACGATTGAGCAACTGACGGCAGAAAATATGCAATTAAAAGCAGAAAAAGAGAAGGCGGAGAAGGTTATTCCGGCAATTATTGCTCAAGATGATGTGATTTTTGATAAAGAGGAAACCATCAAATATCCTAAATCGGCCAAAGAAGATGAATATGTCCCTACTGAAGGTAAACTTCATTACAGTATTTCTACACTAAAAACGAATATTGAGTGGCTAGATAAACTACTTTTAGAGCAAATTTCAAAAAATGCTGATGGTAAACCAAGAAGCCGCGAGCAGCTTATTGAGGATTACCAAAAAGCATATGATGAAGCTAAAAAAGAGATGTTGGAATCTCCGATAATTGGTGTTGATGAAACCTTAGATTTAGCATTTAATCACCAAAGAGGTAAGCTTGCTGTATTTTTAATAAACTATTACAGCTATGGTGGTGGCGCTCATGGCGTTGGCGGTTATCATTATCTTAATGTTGATTTAGAAACGAAAAAACTACTTTCATTTGATGATGTATTTAAACCAAATCAGCAAGCTAAATTAAAAGAGCTGCTTTGGGAACGTTACACTCGATATGGCGAGGTAAAAGATGACGAAGCATTTACATCAAAAGACGCTTTTGAAGTGACCGATAATTTCTATTTAGATCATGATGGGATTCACTTTGTGTATAACGTGTATGAAATTGCGTCTTATGCAGAAGGACCACAGGAGCTTGTGATTGCGTGGTGGAACGCCTCTCCTTTATTGAAGCCTGAATTTATTCAGAAACAGTATTATCTCGTTTCGAGTAATACGGCAGAATAACAAAGTGCGGTCAAAATTGACCGCATTTTTATTGGCCTTTTTTCACCCAGTATTTAAAAGGTGTATTTTGGGTTTCACTCGCTAAAAGGGTATGTTCCATAAATTGGCAGAAGCTAGGAATATCACGAGTAGTGGCAGGGTCGTCCGCCAAAATAAGTAGCACTTCACCTTCATTCATATGGCGAATATTTTTTCTTACGAGCATTACGGGTTCAGGACAACGTAAACCAACAGTATCAAGGGTTTTATCGACAGTAATTTCAGTCATTGTTATTCATTAGTTTTATTGAAATTGAGCTACATCATACAATAATTATGGGGAAATTTCGATAAATCCGCTATCAATGATAAACTACGCAACAAATTCATTTGAACAATTATTTCATGGCTGAATACCTTATCCCCAAAAGTGCGGTCGTTTTTGAAGAAGAAATTAAGAAAAGTCGATTTATCACGTATTTGCAACATACGGAAGGACTTGAACAAGCCAAAGCTTTTTGGGCAGAAATTAAATCTCAGCACCCTAATGCTCGCCATCATTGTTGGGCAGCCGTGGCCGGCAAACCAACAGATTCGCAACAATTAGGCTTTTCCGATGACGGTGAACCAGCTGGAACCGCAGGGAAACCGATGCTATCCGCTTTGCAAGGTAGCCAAGTCGGTGAAATTAGTGCCGTAGTTGTTCGTTATTATGGTGGCATTTTATTAGGTACTGGTGGTTTAGTTCGTGCTTATGGAAATGGTGTTCAGCAAGCTTTAAAATTATTAGAAACTGAACGAAAAGTAGAACGTCAGTTATTCCAAGTTCATTGTGATTATGCACAATTAAATTGGATCCAAATTTTATGTGAACAACATCAAATTGAAATTTATCAACAAGATTTTCAAGTGCAGATTACATTGCAGTTAGGCATTAGTGAAGATCAAATTAAACCTTTTGAACAAGCATTAATTGAGCGTTCGGCAGGAACGTTGAAATTAGAAGAAATGAATTAAGCGAGATATTGTGCATATTTTATCCATTATTCGGATTATCGGCATTTTGATCATGTGCTTTTCCGGCACGATGCTGATTCCAGCCTTTGTGGCGCTTATTTATGGCGATGGCGGCGGTAAAGCGTTTATGCAAGCTTTTGCATTAAGCTTAACCGTGGGCATGTTGCTTTGGTGGCCTTGTCATCACCACAAACAAGAATTGCGGTCTCGTGATGGTTTCTTAATTGTGGTGGCATTTTGGTTCGTTCTAGGTGGGCTAGCAACCTTGCCATTGCTATTATTTGATTCCCCCCATTTAACGGTGGCTTCCGCGGTATTTGAGGCATTTTCTGGGCTAACAACCACGGGTGCCACAGTCATGACAGGATTAGATAATTTACCGAAAGCCATTCTGTTTTACCGTCAATTTTTACAATGGTTAGGCGGCATGGGGATCATCGTACTTGCGATTGCGATTATTCCTTTATTGGGTATTGGCGGAATGCAGTTATACCGTGCAGAAATGTCAGGCCCAATGAAAGATCAGAAAATTCAGCCACGGATAGCGGAAACAGCAAAGGCGTTGTGGTTTGTTTATTTCTTTTTAACCATGTCTTGTACCTTGGCTTATTGGCTAGCAGGTATGACACCATTTGATGCACTTACACATAGTTTCTCGACGGTATCCATTGGCGGCTTTTCTACGCATGATGCCAGTATCGGCTATTTTAATAGTTCGGCGATTAATTTTATCACGGTTATTTTCTTGTGGATTTCGGCTTGTAACTTCGCATTGCACTTCAGAGCATTTTCGACTTTAGGGCGAGAAAATATTCTGAAGATTTATACAAAAGATCCAGAATTCCGCTTCTTTATGAGTATTCAAATTTTGCTTATCGTGGCTTGTACATTGGTGATGATTACCCATCAATATTTTGATTCCTCATGGCAAGATTTTGAACAAGTCGTATTCCAAGCCGTATCGATTTCAACCACAACAGGCTACACCACATCGAATTTCGCTGAATGGCCTTCTTTTGTGCCAATGTTATTAATTATTGCGTCTTTTATTGGGGGCTGTGCGGGTTCAGTTGGTGGCGGTTTGCGTGTTGCTCGGATTTTAGTGTTATACCTTCAAGGTGCGAGAGAGCTAAAACGATTTGTTCACCCAAATTTAGTGTACCCAATTAAATGGGGGAAAAATGTTCTTGATGAACGTGTGATTGGAAGTATTTGGGCCTTTTTCTCTGCATATCTATTGGTATTCACTATTTGTTTATTAAGTGTGATTGCATGTGGTGTTGAACCTTTCGATGCATTTAATGCAGTATTGGCAAGTATTAATAACCTTGGACCGGGATTAGGTTCAGTAAGCAGCAATATGACAGCGATGCCAGATAGCGCTAAATGGGTACTCACCATTGCGATGGTGTGCGGTCGTTTAGAAATATTCACACTATTGGCGCTTTTTACACCGGCATTTTGGAAGGAATAATGAAAACATTAATTTTATATTCAAGCCACGATGGGCAAACAAAAAAGATTGCTGAATTTATGGCTCAGTATCTTGAAGGAGAAGTGGTGGTTTCACCGTTAACGGAGGAACTGGCTCTTCCATTTTTTGATCGCGTGATTATTGGGGCATCCATTCGCTATGGTCATTTTAATAAACAGTTATACTATTTTGTGGAACGCCATCATGAATTGCTGAATGCAAAAAGTGCGGTCTTTTTTGGCGTAAATTTGACAGCGAGAAAAGAAGGAAAAGATACACCAGAGGGAAATGTCTATGTGCGTAAGTTCCTTCAACGTATAAAATGGACACCGGCAAAAGTTGGAGTGTTTGCAGGGGCATTGCTATATCCACGCTATAAATGGATTGATCGTGTCATGATCCAATTGATTATGAAAATTACAAATGGCGAAACAGATACGACCAAAGAAATTGAATATACCGATTGGGGAAAAGTAAAGACATTTGCAGAAAGCCTGAATTCGTAGAATAAAACACCATAAAAATAGTTTTTTTTAGACGATTTGATTAAAAGATCTTCAACTAAGAAAAAATTTACATTTTTTTACAAAAAGATCTTGCAAAGGTATCTGAAATGCCTATAATACGCCCCACACAACGACGCGCTGTTGTGACTCTTAAGAAAAACCGGTGCGTCGTTCTTTTTT
>CAKAQT010000048.1:0-7752 GCA_916720325.1 Parahaemophilus parainfluenzae | reverse complement strand
TGTTCTTCGATGAAGCACACTTACTCTTTGATGGTGCACCGAGTGTGTTGGTGGATAAAGTGGAACAAGTAGTTCGTTTGATTCGTTCTAAAGGGGTAGGGATTTATTTTGTGACCCAAAATCCATTAGATTTACCGGATACCGTATTAGGTCAATTGGGTAACCGCGTACAACATGCGTTACGTGCCTTTACGCCACGCGATCAAAAAGCAGTGAAATCTGCAGCAGAAACATTCCGTTCAAATCCAGCAGTTAATGTGGTGGAAACCATTTCAACTTTAGGTGTGGGCCAAGCATTGATTTCATTCTTAGATGAAAAAGGCATGCCAACGCCCGTTGAAGTGGCGTATGTTTATCCGCCGAAAAGCCAACTTGCCCCGATTACTGAAGAAGAGCGAGCTGCTTGGGTGAAAGACGATGATCTTTATGCATTCTATAAAGATTACGTGGATAATGAGTCCGCTTTCGAAGTATTAAATGCGCAAGCGGATTTAGCGGCAGTACAACAAAAACAAGCCGAACAAGCGCAACAAGAGGAAGAAAGCGGTTTATTTGGTAGCTTAAGCCGAATGATTTTTGGAACACAAAAACGCGGGGATAAACTTTCCCCAACAGAACAAATTGTGAATAGTGTGGCAAAATCAGTGGGTCGCAATATTCGTAATGAAGTGACCAAACAAATCATGCGTGGTATCTTAGGCGCATTGAAAAAATAACGAAAATTTGACCGCACTTTGCGGCAAGAATGAAAAAGGAGATTGTTATGTCTGATGTATTTCACTTAAACCTGACTAAAGCACAATTAAAAGGTGCAACACTCGCTATCGTACCAGGGGATCCTGCACGTAGCGAACGTATTGCTAAAAAACTTGATAACCCTGAGTTTCTTGCAAGTACACGTGAGTTCACTTCTTGGTTAGGCTATTTAAATGGTCAACCGGTGGTGGTGTGTTCAACCGGTATTGGTGGCCCTTCTACGTCTATCTGTGTGGAAGAGCTGGCCCAACTTGGCGTGCGTACATTCTTACGTATTGGCACAACAGGTGCGATTCAACCGCATATTAATGTGGGCGATATTCTTGTTACAACGGGTTCAGTTCGTCTTGATGGTGCAAGCCGTCACTTTGCGCCAATTGAATATCCAGCGGTAGCAAATTTTGAATGTACCACTGCACTTTACAATGCAGCTAAAGAAAAAGGCATTGAGCCATTTGTAGGAATTACAGCTTCTTCAGATACCTTCTATCCAGGTCAAGAACGTTACGATACTTATAGCGGCAAAGTGTATCGTGATTATCAAGGCTTGTTAAAACAATGGCAAGATCTCAATGTGATGAACTATGAGATGGAATCAGCCACATTATTTACGATGTGTAATGCCCTTGGCTTACGAGCAGGTATGGTAGCAGGTGTGATTGTGAACCGTACACAACAAGAAATTCCAAATGAAGCTACCATGAAAGATACAGAAGACAAAGCTGTATCAGTCGTAGTGGAAGCAGCAAGAAAATTGTTAGCGTAATGTATAAAAGGCGTTTTTAATTAAAACGCCTTTATTTTTTCATCATATTAAAACAAGTGAATTCTGCTCGCCTCTGAAAATATTTTTATCTCAATATTCAAATTTTTCTCAAAATGCTACAAAAATGTGATGTACGTCACAAAATTTAGTCTTCTTTTTCATTAAAATTCTAAGCGTTATCTTTACTAGAAAGGATTCATTATGAGCAGTACAACAAATCTTTCATCAAGAATGAATGGTATGAATAGTAGTTATTCAACCGAAATCAAAAGTAAATATTTAAAATATCAGCTTCATTCTCTTATCGGTGTTTTTATTGGTTACATGTGTTACTACATTGTCCGTAATAACTTCGTTCTATCCACTCCCTATCTGGCAGAAAAATTAGAGCTTTCTAAGACGCAAATTGGTTTACTGACATCCTCTTTGCTGATTACATACGGGTGTAGCAAAGGCGCAATGAGTATCTTGGCAGATAAAGCTAATCCTCGCTACTTTATGGCTTTGGGGCTTCTTCTTTGTATTCTTATTAATATTATGATGGGGTTCTCAACAAGCTTCTATTTATTTGTAGGATTAGTCATTTTATTAGGGGTATTCCAGGGAATGGGGGTAGGTCCTTCAATTATTACAGTTGGATATTGGTATCCGCGTAGCCAACGTGGGAGAGCAAGTACAACTTGGAATGTATCACATAATTTAGGTGGTGGTATTGTGGCACCGATTGTAGGCGCTAGTCTTGCTTATCTCGGTTCTGAACAATGGGAAATTTCTACTTATGTTGTACCGAGTGTCATTGCCTTAATTGGTGTTTTCCTTGTGTTATTTTTTGTGAAACGCCGTCCTGCTGAAGAAGGACTACCAACTGTTGAGGAAATGTATAACGAAGAAACGGTTAATACAAAATTAAAAGGTCATTTATCTGAAAAACCAGAAAACATGACTGCATTCCAAATTTTTTATAAATTTGTCGTTAAAAACCCTAATTCTTGGTATCTCGTTGGTGTTGATATTTTCACCTATATGGTTCGTTTTGGTATGTTAACCTGGATTCCGCTTTATCTTCTTAAAGAAAAAGGTCTTACTAAAACAGATATGGGCGCTGCATTTATGATTTTTGAATGGGCAGCTATTCCATCAACGCTCATTGCCGGATGGTTAATTGATAAATTTTTCCGTGGAAAAATTATGTATTTACCAATGATTTGTATGACAATTGTTTTCTTCTGTGTATTCGGCTACATGAACTCAGAATCCATTTTTGCCATTATTTTATTCTCTGCAATAGTTGGGTGTTTGGTCTATATTCCTCAATCTATGGTTGCAGTACAAGCAATGGAAGTTATTCCTAGTTTTGCATTAGGATCAGCAGTAGGGTTACGTGGATTTATGAGTTATATTGTTGGTTCTACATTTGGTACAACATTGTTTGGTTTTGTTGTAGATAAATTTGGTTGGAGTAGTGGATTCTATACCATCATGTGTGGAGCGGTGATGTGTTTCATTTTCTGCTATTTATCTCACCGTGGCTTGCAAAAAATTCTTAATATGCAATAAACAAAAAAAGGCGTTTTGAATTAAGACGCCTTTTTTATTGAACATTAACTATTTGCCCTTGCAAAAGCAGCCGCTTCAGCGACTAATTGGTCATCAGGTCGAACCCCAGTGTAGAGCTCAAATTGTTCGACGGCTTGTAGCACAATTACTTCTGCACCAGAAATAGTTTGTTTACCTTGCTGTTGAGCAAATTGGATAAATGGTGTTTCAGCAGGAACCGCCACCACATCAAAAGCGGTTTGAGCTTGTTGAATAAGATTTTCAGGAAAGGCGAGATCAAATTCTTCTTTTCCACCTTTCATCCCAATTGGCGTAACGTTGACTAAAATGTCTGCCGATTGATTGTCTAAAGATGAGATATATTCATAGCCATAAAGTGCGGCTAAATTTTTACCTGTTTTTTCATTTCGAGCAAAAATCTTCAGATGCTCAAATCCACTGTTTTTAAAGGCCGCAACGACGGCTTTAGCCATACCACCACTGCCTTGTACAATCACGCGACTCTTTTTATCTAATTGATATTCTTCGATAAGTTTAACAATGGCAATATAGTCGGTGTTGTAAGCACGAAGAAAACCTTGATCATTCACAATGGTATTCACAGACTGAATGGCTTGCGCAGAAGGGGAGATTTCATCTAAAAATGGCATGCAGCTTTCTTTAAAAGGCATCGAAACGGCACAACCTCGAATGCCAAGTGCACGAATGCCTTTGACTGCACTTTCAATATCTGTGGTGGTAAAGGCTTTATAGATAAAATTAAGCCCGAGTTTTTGATACAGATAGTTATGGAATGTCGTGCCAAAATTGCCTGGTCTGCCAGAAAGGGACATGCAAAGTTGAGTGTCTTTGTTAATCATATTTTGGTCTTAAATATTCAAATTTATATCATCATCAATAAAATATTGATTCATTTCAAAAGCTGGTTTTGCTTCTTTGTCTTTGCCAACAATGCGAGCAGGTACCCCTGCAGCAGTGGCATATTCAGGCACAGGTTGAAGTACAACAGAGTTGGCACCAATTTTGGCATATTTACCCACTTCGATATTGCCGAGAATTTTTGCACCTGCTCCAATCATCACACCTTCTCGTACTTTTGGATGGCGATCGCCGGATTCTTTACCTGTACCACCAAGGGTAACACCTTGCAAGATAGACACATCATTTTCAATCACTGAGGTTTCACCGACGACAATACCGGTAGCATGGTCAAACATAATGCCGTGCCCAATTTTGGCGGCAGGGTGAATATCCACATCGAAAGCCACTGAAATCTGATTTTGTAAATAAAGTGCGAGTGCTTTTCGATTTTGGTTCCACAAATAATGGGTAATACGATAACTCTGAATGGCGTGAAAACCTTTTAGATAAAGTAATGGTGTGGACCATAATTCCACGGCAGGATCGCGGTGGCGCACGGCTTTAATATCACAAGCAGCACAATCAATGATATTGGGCTCGGCTTGATAGGCTTCTTCAATAATTTCACGCAGCGAAATTGCGGGCATGATAGGGTTAGCCAGTTTATTCGCTAGTAAATAACTCAAGGCACTGCCAAGATTTTGATGTTTTAAAATGGTGGAATGGAAAAAGCTTGCGAGCATTGGTTCGCATTCTGCTAATTCTTTTGCCTCTTGGCGAATGTGTTGCCATACTTCTAACGTCATTTTTTCTCCTTATTCGCCTTTTCGTTCACGACCTAATAAGCTCAGTGCGACTTCTTGTGCACTTTTACCACAAAAGAGCATTTGGTAAATCTGTTCTGTAATCGGCATTTCCACGCCTTGTCGTTGTGCTAATAAATAGGTTTCTTTGGTGTTATAAAACCCTTCCACTACCTGACCAATTTCATCCATGGCTTGTTGGCTATCAGTTCCTTTACCAAGCATTAAACCAAATCGGCGGTTACGGGATTGGTTATCGGTACAAGTGAGCACTAAATCACCTAAACCAGACATGCCCATAAAGGTTTGCGTATTCGCCCCCATGGATACGCCTAAGCGAGTAATTTCCGCAATCCCACGGGTAATCAATGCCGTTCTGGCATTGGCACCAAATCCCATACCATCTGAAATACCTGCGCCAATCGCAATTACGTTTTTAATGGCGCCACCTAATTGAACGCCAATCATATCTTGGTTTACATACACCCGAAAATGCTGACTGCAATGAATCCGCGCTTGAAATTCTAAGGCAAACTTTTCATTACAAGAGGCAAGGGTAATCGCCGTTGGCAAACCTTGAGCCAATTCTTTCGCAAAAGTAGGACCAGAAAGCACAGCGGTTGGAATTGCTTTACCTAAGGTTTCTTCCACTACTTCTTGTAGTAATCGGCCGGTGTTGCGTTCTAATCCTTTGGTTGCCCAAATTAAACGATGATCAGGTTTTAAGTGCGGTCGAATTTTTAAGAGAATTTCACCGAAAGCATGGCTTGGCACTACAATTAAAATATCTTTCGATTGGTCAAGTGCAGTTTTCAAATCTAATTCTAAATGCAAACTTTCTGGAAATTCAATATCAGGCAGAAAACGGCGATTTTGACGTTCCTGTTGCATTTGATGAATGTGATCGGGATTGTGCCCCCAAAGATAGGTTGGAGAACCATTGCGAGAAAATGAGATAGCGAGTGCTGTTCCATAAGAACCGCAACCAAGAATGGTAATTGGAGATTGGGATGCGTTCATTTCAATCACCTTTAAAATAAAAGGGCAGACGGTATCGCCTGCCCTTATCACAATTAATGTTGGGTTTCCTGATTTTCTTCCGCTTCGGCTGCTGCTTGCTGCTTGTTCATGTAATCAATGAACAACGCATCGAAGTTTACCGGAGAAAGGTTTAATGCCGGGAATGTACCGCGATTTACTAAGTTAGAAATCAATTCACGTGCATAAGGGAAAAGCATATTTGGGCATTGAGATGTTAAGCAGTGTGCCATTTGAACATCTTCTAAACCGCTGATTGTAAATACACCAGATTGTTTCACTTCACAAATAAACGCCACATCACCAGAATCTTCCATGGTGGTTTCCACGTTAATGTTTAACGTCACTTCGTATAAATCTTCACCCACTTGAACGGCTTCAGTGCTTAAATCAAAGCCAAGTTTTGGTTTCCATTCTTGGTGGAAAATATGAGGAAGATTTGGTGCTTCAAAAGAAACATCTTTTACATAAATACGTTGAATTTGAAGTACTGCTTCTTGTTGCTCTTCAGCTGCTACTTCAGGTTGTTGATTTTGTTCAGACATAGAGGATCCTTACTTATGTTTTTTTACTAATGGTAAATTTGCACCCGCCCAAGCAGCTAAACCGTCTTTTAATACATAGACTTTTTCAAAGCCTTGTTTAGTTAAAAGTTCTGCAGAGGTGGTAGAAGAAACACCGTTAACATCCACAATGATAACCGGTTTTTCTTTGTGATGTTCGATTTTGCCTACATTGTGATTTTTGATTTCAGTTGGAAGCAAGTTGACGCTACCAATGATATGGCCGCGTTGGAATTCATCAATAGGGCGTAAATCAATCACCACGGCTTCTTCATCGTTCATTAAGCGAACCGCTTCAGGGTTGGTGATGACGCGATATTTTTGTGTCGCACTTTTAAAAAAGGTGAAAAGTGTCATAAAAAGGACAGCAAACCATGCGATCGTTAAAAAAGTGTGTTTTTGAGCAAATTCAATTGCTTGAGGCATAAATTCTTGCATGTTGTTCTCAACTTAATTTTGATTATGAATAAGAGTTTATCTTCAGATGAAATAAGGCTTTAAGTATAACCGCACTTTAGTTATCTTTCAAAAAAATTATCAAGGAAACGCAACGTTGGCGAAAGCTTATACAATCGGATCAATAAAAATGTGATCGGGATCATAAATATCTTATCTTTGTGTTTATTCTACGCCTAATTAAGTAGAGAATAGCCAAACTTAGATTATAAAACGTGAAAGGAGACGCGCATGAAATTAAAAAAATTAACGGCACTTATGATGCTCGGATTCGGTTTTTCGGTCGCACAAGCTGCGGAATTACCTAGCATTACAATTTTAGCGACAGGGGGCACGATTGCCGGAAGTGGTGAAACTGCAGTTTCTTCAGCTTATAAAGCAGGGCAACTCAATGTTGATGCATTAATTGATGCCGTGCCTGAAATTAAGCAACTTGCGAATGTAAAAGGTGAGCAAATTGTGAAAATTGGTTCACAGGACATGAGCGATGATGTGTGGTTAAAATTAGCCAAAGCGATTAATGCACAATGTAAAGATACTGATGGTTTTGTGATTACTCATGGTACCGATACCATGGAAGAAACCGCTTATTTTTTAGATCTTACAGCAAAATGTGAAAAACCAATTGTATTAGTGGGTGCAATGCGCCCTGCAACAGAAAAAAGTGCGGATGGTCCGTTAAACCTTTATAACGCTGTCGTCGTGGCAACCGATAAAAAATCATCTGGTCGCGGCGTATTAGTGGCGATGAATGATGAAGTATTAGGTGCGCGCGATGTGACCAAAATGAGTACCACTGCAGTACAAACATTCCATTCACCAAACTATGGTACCTTGGGTTATATCCATAACAGTAAAGTAGATTACGAGCGTTCACCTGAAAGCAAACACACTGTGAACACACCATTTAACGTAGATAAATTAGACAGCTTACCGAAAGTAGGCATTGTTT
>CAKAQT010000047.1:0-7803 GCA_916720325.1 Parahaemophilus parainfluenzae | reverse complement strand
TCAGGGTTAAATTGTTATTTTGAATATCGGCATTCACACTTAATTTAGGAATATCTAGCTTAAAGGTGCGGTAGTCTAATTTTTGTGCCACACCAATGTTATTGCCTTCCACTGCCACATTTAGTTGTAATGGTTTATCCGTGAACCACGCCACTTTACCTCGGCTTTGTAACTGGCCTTTGAGCGTATCTTGTCCCATCAATTTATTCACTAAATCTAAATTAATGCGTTTAAGCTCAAAAGGGACTTCGCCATTTTTCCCTGCTGTAAATTGTTGAGGGAAACACAGATCTAAGTCTTGGTTAATCCAACAGTGTGAACCAATGGTGGCTTGGATTTTTTTATTGTCATAAGTCACTGGAATGGTTTGATTCACTTTAAAATCACCGATAGGTGAGTTTAGGCTCACTTGGCTTAAATTGCCTTTCCATTGCTGAGAAGTGCGGTCAAAATTCCCCGAGATTTGTAAATCAGCTGCAACGGGTTCACCTTTTGATTTTAAGGTGAGCGTATGATGTTTTTCATCACCTGATGCATTCAAATCAATATGATGTAATTTGATGCTGTCACCATAACGGAAGTTTTCCGCTTTGACGGTAAGTTCACCTTTTACTTGAGGTTCACTGACAACATTACCTTTAATTAAGGCTTTGGATAAGTCTAATCCTTGGAAGTGCAAGCCTTGTGCAGTTAAATCAGTATTAATGGTTGGCGCAGTAAGCTTACCTAAAATTTGTACTTTGCCGACCACGGAACCCGCTAAATCTTGCCACAGACCACGTAAGCTTGGTGCGTTGATATCTAAATCTAGGTTTGATTTATCACCTAATATACCTTTTGCCGCAATGCGGTTATCGCCATAGTTCAGCAATAAATCAGGAATGTTTAATAAGGTTTCATTACTTAAAAAGACGCTACCTTTCAAGCTTAATGGGCGAGAAGAGAGACTACCCGTTAAATCCACGGTAGGCACATCCACTTTCCAATGATTGGAATCAGCGGAACCTTGTGAGCTCACTTTGCCCGATAATACGGCTGGCATGGCAGGCACATAAGGACGAATGTTCATTTTGTTTAAATCAGCCGTCACATCCCATTGTGCGCCATCTTTCCAGTTTGAGGAACCGGTTAAACGTGCCGTACCATCGAGGGCAGCAAGTTTTAATTCGTTGAGGGTGACCTCATAGAGTTTACCGTCTGCATTTAAATCAACGTGAGTATGAGGGATATGATCCATCCCCTCCACGCCACCGACAACCTCTGCGTGATAATTCAATAAATCGCCAGTAAGCTTGATATCGACATCGTTAATTTTGAGTGGTGCAAGGCTATCTGCAAAAGCGTATTGACCTTTTTTCGCTTTTAACTGCAGATTTAATGGCATTTTATCTTCGGCTAGTTTCACGTCACCCGTTAAGGTGGCATCAAGCACACCCTGTGTGGTTAACGAAAGTGCGGTCGTTTTTTTCAAGGAGCCAGATAAATTGAGATCAACTTTGCTAGCAGGCAGAATGGTTTTGTCTTTTGATTTAAACGCTTGGAGATCCGATTTTAATGTGAGATCAACCGGAAAATCGTCATTGAGCTGGAGTTGCCCTTGGCTAGAAAGTGTACCAAGAGAGCTGTCAATGTCGAGTTTTTGTAATTTCACTAAATGATCGGTGGCATCCGCTTGCAATTCCACTTTAGGTACAGTGATTTTTTGTATTTCTTCGCCTTTTTCATTGAGCGATTGATATTGCCAGTTTGTACCCAAAACACTTGGAATGTGCATATCAAAAGGCAAGTTCACCGTATTTAAATTACCTAAAAAAGCCGGTGTGAGTGTTTGCTCAATTTGCGCCCAATCAACGGGTTTAGCGGGTTCTTTTTTCTCAGGCTGAGGGGGATTCGGTTGAGTTTGGGTGACCGTTGAGAAAAGCACATCTGAAAGCGTGGTGGGCTCAAGGGTAAGGCCAGATTCATTGTTTAAACTGATCGCACTTTGAAAAGACGAAAAGGTAATATTGCTTTGATCGAGTTTCATATCAAAGTCAGTAATCGCCACATTTTTCACTTGCACAGAAACCGGTAAATGGATTTTTTCCATTGGACCACTTTCCGTTTGTTTCTCTTCAGAAGGTGGCATGACACTGGTATCAATGGCAATTTTCGGCTGCGTTAAGCTGAGATCATCAACAATAATATCACCCGAAAGTAAACGAGCTAAATTCAGTTGTAATCGCGTTTTAGGAAGGGCTACATCGACGCCGGTTGTTTGAAAACGTAAATTTTCTAAGACTAAACCATCTTGTAAGCCACCGCTGACTTGCTCAATAGATAAGCTATCGAGCATTTTATCGGCGAGTTGAATAAGTGCACGTTGTCCACTATCAAAAGAAAGCGCTGTGACTAAGCCTAAAACAGGGACAAAAATGACCGCACTTCCGACACATAAAATTTTACGGCAGATCTTTTTCTTTTTAACGGGTTGTGTGGTTTGGTTATCTGGTTGTTTTTCTTGTTCAGACATAGTCATACCCTAAATTTCAGCCCCTAAGCCAATGTAAAATTGAATGTTTTTGCTGTTATCTTTATCTCGAATTGGCGTTGCAATATCAAATTTGATAGCGCCAACTGGCGATGCCCAACGTACACCGAAACCTGCACCGTAGCGTAACTCATTTGCTTTGTAAGCATCAGCGGCTAAGCCTGTATCCGCAAATACTGCTCCCCACCAATTTGGGTAAACTTGATATTGATATTCAAGGCTACCTGTTACTAAGCGAGAGCCGCCGACTAATTTCCCATCTTTATTTTTCGGTGAGATTTTCTTGTAGCCATAACCTCGCACACTGCGATCGCCCCCCGCAAAGAAACGTAATGCAGGTGGAATTTTACGAATATCCGCGGTATTTAAATAACCAATTTCTGCACGGGTAATAAAACGGTGATTTTCTGCATAAGTACGAATCCACGCTGTGGAAGCTTGAATTTTAAAGAAATTGGCTTCTGACATCCAAAGCTTATTCCCTAAATCAACCGTGATTTTTTGGGTATCTCCCCATATTGGGAATTGGCCACCTCTTAAACGGGTACGGTTAAAGCCCCCAGTTGGATAAACCAGGAAGGTTTTATCGGTGAAATCAGCTTGTGTGTAGCTGTCATAACGGACACGAAGACCCGCAAAATATTGCCAACCCTCGCTATTATTCCAATAGCGTAATGCAGCGAAAGTGAGGGCTTTGGTATCCGTATCGTTTTTATTTTCTTTTTCATAACCGGTTGAAAATTCATAATAATAATTTAATGGATTTTTCAACAATGGTATTTTATAGGTGGCTTCAAAGTTTTGCTTTGGCGCAGAGACGTAAAGATTTGTACGGAAACTATGGCCTCGGCTATTGATCCAAGGTTTTGTCCAACCAATTTGGACATGAGGGCCTGTATCGGTTGCAAAACCGACCCCAAGCTCCATTGAGTTTTTCTTACGTGGATAAAGTAACAGTTCGATATCCACTAATTTTTCTTCTTCACGGACATGAGGCTGTAAAAGCACTGAGCTAAACCAGTTGGTAGAAGAAAAATCGTTAGTTAATTCAGATAAATCGCTGACTAAATAAGGATCGCCCGATTTGATGTTGAGCATGTTTTGCAAATAATCTTCGCGAATTTGGGAATGGTTGAAGGTGATATTGCCATAATGATAACGCACACCACTATCAAACAGCATACGCCACCATGCTTCATGAGTTTCTGGGCTGATTTCTAAGCGAGAAATTTGGAATTTTCCATCAAGATAACCACGAGCTAGAGCAAGGTTTGAAATACTACTTTTATAATCATCGTATTTTTGATGCTCAACTAACTCACCTTGTTTTGGTAAGTTTTTACGGAGTGCCGTGAAGTTTTCGTCTTCTGCGGCTTCGCCTGTAATTTCAACGTCTGTTCCCGCAATTTTACTTGGCTCACCTGGGGTGACATTCGCAATAAGTAAATCTCGCTGACCTTTGCGTTTTTTCAATTCAAAGGTCACAGAAGAGCCATAATAACCGAATACTCGAAGGCCTTTATCAACAGCATCTGAAACCAATTGTTTATACCGATCTGAACCGTCCATCTCACTTTTATCAATGAGTTTGACATTCATATCAGTATTGCGAATGGCACGTTCACCCTTGATCCCACGGATCTCAATATCCACGGTTTGTTCTGCAAGGGCTGAAAAACTCATCCATCCAAGCAAAAGTGCGGTTATTTTTAACGAAATTTTTTTCATTTTATTACAAGCTAAACTTTAAGAAGATCCACATCAAACCGCCTTAGTTTACCTATAAAATAAGGGGATTACCAATGCAATTATGGATGGGATTTGAAATTGTTATATGCGTTTGAGCGTTAATACGACAATGCGATCAAAGAAAGAGTTTCCTTTGCTTTGAAAAAAATAGCGATTTTGTCCTTTATTCAGACATTTAACCAAAATGTAACTGGACCATCATTGGTGAGGCTCACTTGCATATCAGCCGCAAATTGTCCGTTGGCAACAGTGACTTTTTCTGCACATTTTTGCGAAAAATAGCCATACAATTCATTAGCTAATGCAGGTGCCGCACCTTTTGAGAAACTTGGTCGTAAGCCTTTTTGCGTGTCTGCGGCTAGGGTGAATTGTGATACTACAAGTACTTCACCACCGATTTGTTGTACATTTAAATTCATTTTGTCATTTTCATCGCTGAAAATACGGTAATTTAATACTTTCTCGGCAAGTTTATCCGCCTTGGCTTGGTCATCTTCTTTTTCCACGCCTAATAAGACCAATAATCCCTTGCCGATTTGTCCCACAATTTGACCTTCAACTTCCACTTTAGCCTGTGTTACACGCTGGATTAATGCAATCATTTTACTTCCTCTAAATTTGTTTGATTCGTTGACCGCACTTCTGCAAGCACTGCGGCTAATTGCGCACCCAATAACACTACTGTCCAGCTGATTTGAATCCACAATAACATGATTGGCAGCGTCGCCATGGCACCATAAATTAATTGATAAGACGGGAAGGTGGCGATGTACCAAGTAAAGGCTTGTTTTCCTAAGGTAAAGAAAATTGCCGCAATTAATGCGCCTGCTGCAGAGTGTTTGATGCTCACTTTCTTATTTGGCACGACCATATAAATGAGCGTGAAAATAAACCAAGTAGAAAGAAATGGCACAAAACTGAGGAGTTTTAAGCCAAAAGAGAGCGTTTCCGATTGCTCGAACATAGCTTTGACGTAGGAACTCGCCGCAATGCTAGTACCGATTAAAAGCGGACCGAGCGTTAAAATGAGCCAATAAATAGCAAATGACGTAAAAATTGGGCGATTACTGGTGTCTTGCCAAATGCCATTGAGTGTACGGTCAATGGAGTTAATCAGCATTAATGCCACTAAAATCAAACTCACAATCCCCACGGCGCTCATTTTCTTTGAATTATGGACGAATTCATCAATATATTGTCCCACAACATCACTCGCGGAAGGAGCGAAATTGGTGAAGATGAATTCTTTCAATGCGCCAGTTACTTCGTTAAAAACGGGAAAAGCAGAGAAAATTGAAAACACCACCATAATTAATGGCACGATAGCGAGCATGGTGCTGTAGGTGAGTGAACCGGCGGCTTGCGTTAATTTATTTTCTTGAGAACGCTGCCAGAATAATGCGAGAAAAGACGTTAAGGTCATTAGAGCAAGCCTCCGCAACAATGTTTAAATTTCTTCCCTGAACCACAAACACAAGGCTGTTTATTACTTGGGAGCGGCACAGTGGGGTCAACAAAATACCAACGGCCATCGATTTTTACAAAAATAGAGTATTCGTGATGCACTTGTGGCTGTTCGCTGCCTTGAAAATGTGCTTTAAATTCAACCGCACTTTGTGTTTTGGTTAAGGTTTCTGCTTTGACAATATCTAAACCGAGCCATTGCGTTTCATCCGCCCAATCTTGCAGGGCTTTTTCATCTAATAAGGTTTGTTGGCTTGGCACAGTGGTTTGCACGATATAAGGAATATTTTTGAGCACAAACGCGGAATAGCGGGAACGCATGAGTTGTTCCGCTGTTTCTGGAAACATATTGCCTGAATGAAAGCGTCCGCAACAATCTTCGTAAGAAAGCGAAGATTGGCACGGACAAAGTGCGGTCGTTTTAGCCGACATTTTAGGCCGCCTGCTGTAAATTACGTAATTGTGAGTTAACAGAACGTTTAAACGCTGGCGCTAATTCCTCAATGGCTAAGGCTTCTTCTAATTCTGCGACACTTGAAGGAGCAGAAAGTAGCGTGTTTAAACGACGAATAGTCCATTCTGGATAAGGACGATGTTGCAAGATGAGTTCATCGCCTTGATGAATTTCACCTTCTTCGATCACGCGAACATACCAACCTGTCCAGCCTGACTGACGAATTACCTCTCTTGTATTCTCATTCTTGGTATTATGAGATAAACGCTCGCAAGGTTTACGTGGTTGAGACACTTCTAAAAGAGTCGTGCCAATTTTGTAACGATCGCCTATGCAGACATTATCTTCATGTAAGCCGGATACCACAAAGTTTTCACCATAAATCGCACTACCGTAAAAATCAAACTTTTCACCAAGTAGCGCGTTTAAAGCAGGGAAAGACACATCAGACATAAAAAACAAGGCTTTATCAACACCACCGTGATGGGCTTTTAAGCCTACATCGTTACCTTCTGCACCCATCGTGTGAATTTTTACCATCGGTACCGGTTTTTTACGGATAGCACTTTCATATGAGCTGCCATCAGGGAATGTTAAGGTTTCGATCAATCCTGTTTTAATAATAAGAATTTTTGCGTTTGACATCTATTTTTCCTGCTTTGAGTTAGTTTTGAGAAATTATACCGTAAAATCACTTAAATTTTGACCGCACTTCGTTTTTTCCTTATTATTCGTTTAAATAAAACCAACAAAACAAAGGAATCTTTATGCAATATTCTCTCGCGCGTACCGAACAAGGTCAAACCCTTGGTATTACCGCAAAAATGGCAAACCGTCATGGTCTGATCGCTGGGGCGACAGGGACGGGGAAAACCGTGACACTACGTAAAATGGCGGAAGCGTTCAGTGATGATGGCGTGCCGGTCTTTTTAGTGGATGTAAAAGGCGATTTGTCCGGTTTAGTCAAAGCAGGCACATTCAGTGGCAAAGTGGCGGAACGCATTGAGCAATTTGATTTAGGTGGCGAGAGTTATTTAAATGGCTATCCTGTGTCATTTTGGGATGTATTCGGTGAAACCGGTATTCCGCTTCGTACCACGATTTCTGAAATGGGGCCATTATTACTTTCCCGTTTATTAAATTTAAACGCAACTCAAGAAGGCTTATTAAACCTCGTATTCCGTGTGGCAGATGACAAAGGCTTGCTACTCATCGACTTAAAAGATTTACGTGCAATGCTTAAATTTGTGGCAGAGAATGCAAAAACCTTCCAAGTAGAATACGGTAATGTTTCAGCCGCGAGTGTGGGTGCGATTCAACGTGCTTTACTGACACTTGAAAATGAAGGGGCGACCAATCTTTTTGGTGAACCAGCATTAAATCTTGAAGATTGGTTACAAACCCGTGATGGTCGTGGTGTGATCAATGTTTTAAATTCTGAAAAATTAATTAATTCCCCAAGAATGTATAGCGCATTCTTGCTTTGGTTGATGTCTGAATTATTTGAGCAATTACCAGAAGTCGGCGATCCAGATAAACCAAAATTTGTGATGTTCTTCGATGAAGCACACTTACTCTTTGATGGTGCACCGAGTGTGTTGGTGGA
>CAKAQT010000046.1:0-7878 GCA_916720325.1 Parahaemophilus parainfluenzae | reverse complement strand
CAAAAAAATAACCGCACTTTAGTTACCCAAAGTGCGGTTAATTTGAATTAAGTTTTAACGCTTAATTATAGTGAAGCTTGATCAACAGCCACACCAGCACCCATAGTTGTAGAGATGCTTACTTTCTTGATAAAGATACCTTTTGCAGTAGTTGGTTTTGCTTTGTTTAAAGCAGCCAATAATGCTTGAAGGTTTTCTTTTAATTGAACTTCAGAGAAGTTTGCTTTACCAATTGTTGTGTGGATGATACCGTTTTTATCGTTACGATAACGGATCTGACCAGATTTAGCATTTTTAACTGCTTCAGCAACGTTTGGTGTTACGGTACCAACTTTAGGGTTTGGCATTAAACCACGTGGGCCTAATACTTGACCTAATTGACCAACAACACGCATTGCATCAGGAGAAGCGATAACAACGTCAAAGTTCATTTCGCCTTTTTTGATTTGCTCTGCTAAATCTTCCATACCGACTAAATCAGCGCCAGCTTCTTTAGCTGCATCTGCGTTAGCACCTTGGGTGAACACAGCTACGCGTACTTCACGACCAGTACCGTGTGGTAATACAGTTGCACCACGAACGTTTTGGTCTGATTTACGAGGATCGATACCTAAGTTTACTGCAACGTCAACACTTTCAACGAATTTAGCCGTTGCGAATTGTTTTAATAACGCGATTGCTTCGTTGATTTCGTATGCTTTAGTAGAATCTACGCCAGCTTTGATTGCTTTCATTTTTTTAGTCAATTTAGCCATCGTATTATTCCTCCACCACTAAGCCCATTGAGCGAGCAGTACCAGCAATTGATTTCATTTTAGTTTCGATAGTCGCGCCAGTCATATCTGCTGCTTTAGTTTCAGCGATTTGACGAACTTGATCTAAAGTTACTTTACCCACTTTATCTTTGTTCGGTTTACCTGAACCAGATTTGATACCTGCAGCTTTTTTCAATAATACTGCTGCTGGTGGAGTTTTAGTAATGAAAGTAAATGAACGGTCTGCATATACAGTGATAACAACTGGAATTGGTAAACCTTTTTCTAAGCTCTCAGTACGAGCGTTGAATGCTTTACAGAATTCCATGATGTTCACACCTTGTTGACCTAATGCAGGACCAACTGGTGGTGATGGGTTTGCCATACCAGCTGCAACTTGCAACTTAACGTATGCTTGGACTTTTTTTGCCATTTTTTAGTTTCCTCTAAATGGGTGATAACGCCGAAATCGGCTCCCCTGTTAATGAAAGGCTGTATTTTAATTAATCAGCCTCGAAATTTCAAGTAGAAAAACTACTCGAAAAACAACCGCACTTTATTGTTTAAGTGCGGTCATTAAATCTCTTGTTTTGGAAAAGGGAAATTAACGTGTTTTTTCCACTTGACCAAATTCAAGCTCAACTGGTGTTGCACGACCGAAGATAGATACAGACACTTTTAAGCGGCCTTTTTCGTAATCTACTTCTTCAACCGTACCATTAAAGTCTGCGAATGGACCTTCTGTCACACGCACTTCTTCACCTGGTTGATATTCTTTACGATGACGTGGTTTTTCAGCACTTTGCTCTAAACGATTTAAAATTAAATCTGCTTCACGTTTAGAAATTGGTGCTGGCTTATCTGGTGTACCACCAATAAAGCCCATTACACGTGGTACGCTTTTCACTAAGTGCCATGTGTCATCGTTCATTGCCATTTCAACTAATACATAGCCAGGGAAGAATTTACGTTCGCTTTTACGACGTTTACCTGCTACGTTTTCAACGACTTCTTCAGTCGGCACTAACACTTCGCCAAACTGATCTTCCATTTGTTGTTGTTTGATATATTCACGCAATGTGATTGCAACACGACTCTCAAAGCCTGAGAATGCTTGCAATACATACCAACGTTTTTTGGATACGTTTTCAGTTTCGCTCATTTTAGAATCTCAAATCAGTTAAGAAGTTAATCAATGCAATGATAATTGAATCAATTGCCCAGAAGAATAAAGAGGTAAGCACGGTTACCGCAATAACGATTAAAGTTGTTTGACGTGTTTCTGCACGAGTTGGCCATACCACTTTACGACCTTCAACTTTTGCTTCGCTAAAGAATGTACGAGCTTTTGTACCTTGGTTAGTGATTGCAGCGAAACCAAAGGCAATTAATAAGGCGACAACTACGCCAACTACACGCACAGGTAAAGAAAAGGCTTCTTTAAAATAAACGTTACCAATCGCTGCAGCGGTAAAAAATGCCACAGAAAGAATCCAAAGAAGCGTGTTTAAGCCTTTTGATTTTCCTTCTACGACTTGTTCTTGGTCGTGTTTCTTTTTCTCAACAATTTCAGTTGCCATAATTGAATCCGTATAAAATAAGGGATAAATAATTTTTAGATTAATTTCAGAACGTGCGATTGTAGCATTTTCTTTCGGGATTGCCTATGAAAAATGTCAGAAAAAACAACCGCACTTTCTGTTAATTTTTATATTCGAGCTTCGGTGGTTTGTTATCAACGATGGTTTCTTCATCCACAATCACTTTTTGCAAGTTTTCGATTGAAGGTAAATCATACATCGTATCTAACAATACAGCCTCAACGATTGAGCGTAAACCACGTGCACCGGTTTTACGTTCAAGGGCTTTTTTCGCCATCGCTTTTAATGCTTCTGGGGTGAATTCAAGTTCCACATCTTCTAAGCCAAATAATGCTTGATATTGTTTGGTCAGTGCATTTTTCGGTTGAGTCAGGATCTGAATCAACGCTTCTTCATCTAATTCGCTTAATGGCGCAATCATCGGAAGACGACCAATAAATTCTGGAATTAAACCAAATTTCATTAAATCATCCGGCTCAACTTGACGGAATAATTCAGAAAGATTTTCTTTCTCTTCTTCCTTCTCTACTTTCGCATCAAAACCAATTCCAGTATCAGTTTGTGTACGCTTACCGATAATTTTATCTAAGCCAGCAAATGCCCCACCACAAATAAAGAGGATTTTTGAGGTATCCACTTTCAACATTTCTTGTTGAGGGTGTTTACGTCCACCTTGTGGCGGTACAGATGCGATAGTGCCTTCAATTAATTTCAATAAGGCTTGTTGCACACCTTCACCAGACACATCGCGAGTAATAGACGCACCTTCTGATTTACGGCTAATTTTATCAATTTCATCAATATAGATAATGCCCTGCTCTGCTTTTTCCGTATCGTAATCGCAGTTTTGCAATAATTTTTGCAGAACATTTTCCACGTCTTCGCCCACATAACCGGCTTCAGTTAATGTCGTCGCATCAGCCATAGCAAAAGGTACATTTAAACGACGCGCCAAGGTTTGTGCTAATAAGGTTTTACCGCTACCTGTTGGACCAATTAACAAGATGTTACTTTTACCTAATTCCACATCATTGCTTTGGTGGTTCGTGCGTAAGCGTTTATAGTGATTGTAAACCGCCACTGACAAGACTTTTTTCGCATAATCTTGCCCAATCACATAATCATCTAAGTGCGCACGAATTTCGTGCGGTGTTGGTAATTTTTCTTCAACTGCCAGTTCGCTAGGTGTTTCGATTTCACCACTGTCTTCCAACATACTGTGGCAAAGCTCGATACACTCGTTACAAATATAACCATCTGTACCTGCAATTAATTTACCTACTTCACTTTTTTCTCTTCCGCAGAAAGAACAGTGAAGATCGTTATCATTTGTTGTCATGTTAAATCCTTAACGTTTAATCAACACATCGTCCACTAAGCCGTAAGCTTTTGCTTCTTCTGCCGACATAAAGTTATCACGATCTGTGTCTTTTTCGATACGCTCGATGCTTTGACCAGTATGGAAAGCAAGACGCTCGTTTAAGGTTTGTTTAATTTTTAAAATTTCTTGGGCGTGGATCTGAATATCTGATGCTTGTCCACGGAAACCACCTAACGGCTGGTGAATCATTACGCGTGCATTCGGTAATGCAGCACGTTTTCCTGCCGTACCACCCGCAAGTAAGAATGCGCCCATTGAGCAAGCTTGACCAATACAAAGGGTACGCACATCCGGTTTAATAAATTGCATGGTATCGTAAATTGCCATACCCGCAGTCACCGAGCCACCCGGTGAGTTAATATAAATATTGATGTCTTTTTTCGGATCTTCTGATTCTAAGAAAAGTAGCTGTGCCACGATCAAATTTGCCATACGATCTTCCACTTCACCACTCAAGAAGATCACGCGCTCTTTTAATAGGCGGGAATAAATGTCGTACGAACGTTCACCACGAGAGGTTTGTTCGACAACCATAGGAATTACACTCATTTTTGCCCCTAAATATGTGCTAAAAAATCGGGCAATATTCTACCCGAAAATCAGTAAAAACAAAAATGCGGTCGCTTTTCATTGAAAAAAACAACCGCACTTTTCGATGATATGCTTGTGAATTTAATTCACGTTCTATCAATTATTATGCTTGTGGATTCATGATCTCATCAAATGAAGACGCTTTTTCAGTCACTTGAGCTTTAGCAAGAACGGCATCAACGGCTTGTTCTTCTAATACTACATTGCGAATGTTGTTCATTAACTCTTCATTTTTGCTGTAATATTCAACTACTTCAGCTGGTTGTTCGTAAGCAGAAGCGATATCCGCGATCATTGCTTTCGCACGTTCTTCATCTGGTTTCAATTCGTTTGATTTGATCACTTCAGAGAATAATAAACCGACTTGAACACGACGTTTTGCATCCGCTTCAAATAATTCACGTGGTAGCTGTGCAGCTTGTTGTGCATTGCCACCGAAACGTTGTGCAGCTTGGTTACGTAATACATTGATTTCTTCTTCTACTGCAGAAGCTGGAACATCAATTGGGTTTTGTTCGATTAAACCGTTGATGACTTGTTGTTTAACGCGAGAAACTAATGCATTTTTCAATTCACGTTCCATGTTTTTACGGATTTCTGCACGTAAATCTGCCACAGTTTTGGTGTTTGGACCAAATTTAGCAACGAACTCATCGGTTAATTCTGGTAATTCCATTTCTTCTACTTTTTTCAAGGTAATCGCAAATTTTGCATCTTTACCTTTTAAGTTTTCAGAATGGTATTCCGCCGGGAAAGTCACATTGATATCGAATTGTTCGCCTGCTTTATGACCTACGATGCCCTCTTCAAAACCAGGGATCATACGACCTTGGCCCATGAATAGAACGAAATCAGTTGCTTTACCACCTTCGAATTCTTCGCCATCAACATAACCAACGAAGTCGATTGTTACGCGAGAATCTGCTTTCGCTGCGGCTTTGCTTTCAACCCAAGTGGCTTGTTGTTTACGTAATACATCGATCATTTTATCGATATCAGCTTCAGTGATTTCAACAGTTGGTTTCTCAACTTTGATATTTTCTAAGCCTTTTAATTCAACTTCTGGGTATACTTCGAAAGTTGCAGTGAATGATAAATCTTTACCTGGTTCGAACGTTTCGATAGCGAAAGTTGGACGACCTGCGATGTTGATTTTCTCAGCGATTACTGCGTCAAAGAAATGACGTGGTAATAAATCGTTTAATACATCTTGACGGATTGATGCGCCAAAACGTTGTTCAATGATGTGAGCTGGCACGTGACCTTTACGGAAACCATCAACACGTACATTTTTTGCTGCACGTTTGAATTCTTCACGAGTTGCTTTTTCTACAGCTTCAGCTGGAACGGTGATCGTCACACGACGCTCTAAACCTTGAGTTGTTTCAATATTTAATGACATTTGTAACCTCAATTAATGTTGCACTCGGTAAAAACCACACCGAACACGTTATTGTTTGTAAAAGTAAAAAACCGCCAAATTATAGCGAAAGAAAATCAAACAGTCGATAGAAACCGGAAAATTCACTGGAAAACCGGCTAAAATTGCACAATTTATCAACAATTTTAGATAAAGAAAAAAGTGCGGTCAAAAATAACCGCACTTTTTATCGAATTATAAACCTTTCGGTAAACGAATTTTTTGACCTGGGAAAATCTTATCCGCGTCTTTAATCACTTCTTTGTTCGCTTCAACGATAGCGGTATATTTCGCGCCATTTCCGTAAGCTTTCTCAGCGATTTTCCACAAGGTGTCACCTTTTTGGATTACATAGAATGTTTCATCACTGCCTAAGGTTTCACCGTTATTGATGCTTGCATCGCTGGTTACTGAATGGATGCCTTGAATGTTACCCGCCATTAATACTGCTTTTTCTAATGCCGCCGCGTTTGCCGCCACACCTTGGATATTTGCTACACCATTTTCAACGGTAACAGATAAGTTTTCCACGCCTGGATTATCTTCAGCGATGTGTTGAGTCACTGCTTTAGATGCATCTTCTTCTTTAGAGAAAACTTTCTTACCAATGTCACTGACAAAATCAAATAAACCCATTTTAAAGTTCCTTTTGTATGTTTGTTTAAGGGATTATTACGATACTGAAATTCCCTTAAGAAGTCTATAAATCAGAGTGTAAAGCTATGTAAATATTTCAAGAAAACTGATCTAAAATTGACCGCACTTTGATAGAATACGCCGATTTTTAATTTACTCACTGAAAAAGGACAAATTATGCGTTGGGAAGGTCGTAGAGAAAGCTCAAATATTGAAGATAGACGTGGCTCTGGCGGCGGTAACTTCGGTGGCGGAAAAGGCACCGGTGTGCTCGGTATTATCATTCTTTTAGTCGGCGCTTATTATGGCGTGGATCTTTCAGGCTTAGTGGGTACGCCTGATTTTTCAGGACAAAGCTCTCAACAATTAGAAACCCAAGAAGAACAGCAGCTTGCAAGTCTTTCTAAAGTTGTATTAGCGGACACTGAAACCGTTTGGGGACAATATTTCAGACAAATGGGTAAAACTTATAGCGAGCCAACCATGGTGCTTTACAATGGCGTAACGCCAACCGCTTGTGGTACCGGTCAATCAGCAATGGGCCCATTCTACTGTCCGAGCGATCGCAAAGTTTACCTTGATTTATCATTCTATAATGAAATGAAAAATAAACTGGGTGCAGCAGGTGATTCAGCCTTTGCTTATGTGATTGCGCACGAAGTTGGTCACCACGTACAAAATATGCTCGGCATTCTACCGCAAGTGAATCGCGCACAACAAAGCAGCGATCGTAAAACTGCAAATCAACTTTCTGTTCAATTAGAACTTCAAGCTGACTGCTTCGCCGGTGTTTGGGCGAGCCAGGCGGTGAAAAGTGGTTTATTTGAACGCGGTGATGAGGAAAAAGCGTTTAATGCAGCAGAAGCTGTGGGCGATGACCGTTTACAAAAACGCAGCCAAGGTTATGTTGTACCGGATAGTTTCACTCACGGTACATCGGCACAGCGTCTAGAATGGTTTAGAAAAGGCTTACAAAGCGCTAATCCTTCTGTATGTAATACTTTTAACCAATAAAATCTTTAAGGCTGATTCATGTCAGCCTTTTTTATTTCTGTGCATTTCAGCATAAAAAAGTGCGGTCAATTTCAACCGCACTTTTTCTTTATGATATTAAGCTTACGCGAACTGACGTACTTCGCCGTTACCCGCTACGTTTTCCACACAACGTGGACAAAGTGTAGGATGTTCAGGGTTCACACCGATTTTGTCAGAATAATGCCAGCAACGTGGACATTTTTCACCGTGAGAACGTGCTACGCTTACCGCAATTCCCTCTAACTCGCCCGCAGCCACATCCGTAGGTTTGTCAGCTAATGGTTTCACTTCCGCTTTTGAGGTAATTAACACGAAACGTAATTCATTGCCTAATTGTTCTAACAATGCTCGATATTCATCGTTAGCATAAACCGTTACTTCTGCTTCTAAACCACCACCGATCACTTTGTCGTTACGGGCGATTTCTAATACACGGTTCACTTCAGAACGAACTTTAAT
>CAKAQT010000045.1:0-8116 GCA_916720325.1 Parahaemophilus parainfluenzae | reverse complement strand
TGGAAAAAAGCGGTTAAACGCTCATTAGAATGGGCAAAAGAAGACGCGGAATAATCCTTCCTGATCAATAATAAAGTGCGGGTCAAAATCGCTTATGTTTTTGACCGCACTTTTATTTGTACATAATTCATTTTAACTCGCTTAAAACATTACTTACATACTGAAGAATCATATTCATACTGAAATTCAATATTAGGAAAATTGTGGTGTAATGTAATCAAATTACCATTTTTACAGTAAACATTTTCTCTAATTTCGGAATAGCCTCGTTTAGATACGAAATCCTTGTAATCCTTTAACTCACCAAGCAGATGCAGACTAACCTTAACATACCTGAAGTCTACATTTTTATATTGAATCTTATCTTTAAATTGAAGGTTTAGCGCTGTATAAAGACGCTCTCCCTCTTGTTTTCTAGTATAGTTTTTAGAAATTCCTCCTGACAAAACGCCATAAGCAAGTATTCCAAGATAAATAATTATAAATAAAGATATGAGATACTTATTCTTTGCTATCATCTTTTACCTTAAATATCAATTTATAGAAAATAATAAAACAGCCATATTTTATAGAAATATAACGTCATCCAGGAGAATATTTTTTAATATTTAAAATTATTGTTCACACTTGGATTTAAATCTATCAACTATACTGCTGCCGATACTTCTCTAAATTATCTTGAAAATGCTGAATATAGTATTCGATATCTTTTTCTGGGTAGCCAAGAATTCGGCCGATTTCACGTTCCACTTTGGGATCAAAACCATTCACAGTGCTTGCAGGAAGTAGCACTTCCATTTGTTCAGCGAGTGCAAGAGATTGAGGTAAATAGACAATAAAATCAGTTAAGCAAACATCATTAATATGACGTTGCACTGTTTTTGAATGAAGCATTCCTTGCTCAAGATAAGGGAGAAAGGCGTCAGGAATACCAAGCTCCTGATTGAATAATGCCACTTGCTTTTCGCCCCTTAACATTAATTCCAGCTCCTTGCCTTCATGCGGCCCAAGAATACCTTTTTCCATAAGAATATTCCTTTCGTTGAAATAAAAAAGGGGATTGGATGATTGACCAGATCCCCTTCATTGTACGCCTATTTGGCCACAATGTTCATCTAAATGACGAAATTATTTTTTCCAATTTTTCAACGCATCGGCAAAGGCATTACCCATAGCACTATTTCCTCTAGGATTACGATCTTGACGAGGTGCATTACTTCTTGGTTTTGCACTTAAAGTGCGGTCAGATTTGCCGTCATTTTTGACCGCACTTTCATCTAATCGCATCGTCAATGCAATACGTTTACGCGGCACATCCACTTCCAAGACTTTCACTTTTACGATATCGCCCGTTTTCACCACTTGATGTGGATCTTCTACGAATTTATCGCTTAATGATGAAATGTGTACTAAACCGTCTTGGTGAACACCAATATCCACAAATGCGCCGAAGTTGGTCACATTGGTGACGGTACCTTCTAAAATCATACCTGGTTTTAAATCGGTGATTTCTTCCACGCCTTCTGCGAATACAGCGGTTTTAAATTCACCACGCGGATCGCGCCCCGGTTTTTCCAACTCTTTGAAAATATCTTGAACGGTTGGTAAACCAAATTGCTCATCAATGAATTGTTTTGCATCAAGCTGACGTACCACACCCGCATTGCCCATTAAATCTTGGATAGATTGTGCTGTCGCTTGCAAGATTTTTTCCACTACAGGATAAGCTTCTGGGTGAACACCAGAGGCATCAAGTGGATTTTTCCCTTCAGCAATACGCATAAAGCCCGCACATTGCTCAAAAGCTTTTGGTCCTAAACGCGGCACTTTTTTCAATTCGCTGCGGCTTTCAAAACGCCCATTTTCATCACGGTATTCCACAATGTTTTGCGCTAAGGTTTTCGTCATCCCTGCCACGCGAGCAAGTAACGGCGCGGATGCCGTATTCAAATCCACACCTACCGCGTTTACACAGTCTTCCACCACCGCATCAAGTTTACGCGCAAGTTGGGTTTGGTTTACATCGTGTTGATATTGCCCTACACCAATAGCTTTCGGTTCGATTTTTACTAATTCCGCCAATGGATCTTGTAAACGACGGGCGATAGATACCGCACCGCGTAAAGAGACATCTAAATTCGGGAATTCATTTGCCGCAAATTCAGAAGCAGAATAAACCGATGCGCCAGCTTCACTCACTACAACGGTTTGTGGTTTATTTTCTTTGATTTCTTTAATGACTTCTTTCGCAAAACGTTCAGTTTCACGAGAAGCCGTACCATTACCAATGGCAATTAATTCCACGTTATGTTTGCGGATTAAGCTGAAAATCGCCACTTGCGCTTCGGCTTCACGCCCCGTGTGTGGATAAATGGTGGTGGTATCTAATAATTTACCTGTGTTATCTACTACGGCGACTTTAACACCTGTACGTAAGCCTGGGTCCAAGCCCATAGTGCTTTTCGCGCCAGCTGGTGCCGCCATTAAAAGTGCGGTCAGATTTCGAGCGAAAACATCAATGGCCTCTTCTTCTGCTTTTTCACGTAAACTTGCCATTAATTCCGTTTCTAAATGCAACGAAACTTTGATTTTCCATGTCCACGCAATCACTTGCTCACGCCATTTATCTGCAGGCTGCCCCGTGAAACGGACATCTAAATAATCACGAATAATCTCTTCACAATAACTTTGACGACTTCCCTCTTCTGCATCAGGATCAGCATTTAAGCTTAATTGTAAAATGCCCTCATTACGTCCTCGGAACATCGCTAATGCACGGTGAGAAGGCACATTTTTCAATAATTCTTGGTGGTCGAAATAATCTTGGAATTTTGCGCCTTCCGTTTCTTTGCCTTCGATCACTTTGGATACAATAACGGCATTTTTTGCTAAATAATCACGGACTTTCGCTAATAAGCCCGCATCTTCAGCAAAACGCTCCATTAAAATATAGCGAGCGCCATCAAGTGCGACTTTGGTGTCTGTTACACCTTTATCAGCATCTACAAATTCATCTGCTGCCGTTTCAGGATCATTCTTCGGCTCGTTCCAAAGTAAATCAGCCAATGGCTCAAGACCGGCTTCAATCGCAATTTGCCCTTTCGTGCGACGTTTTGGTTTATATGGCAAATACAAATCTTCTAATTCAGTTTTACTTTGTGTCGCATGGATTTTGTCACGCAATTCATCGGTCAATTTCCCTTGCTCTTCAATAGATTTCAAAATGGTTTGACGACGATCTTCTAATTCACGTAAATAAATTAAACGAGTTTCAAAATGACGAAGTTGAGTGTCATCCAAGCCACCTGTGGCTTCTTTACGATAACGGGCGATAAATGGAATGGTGTTGCCATCATCTAATAATTGAATGGCGGCGAGGATTTGTTGGGGTTGAACGGTTAATTCTGCCGCAATAATTTGGCTAATTTGTTGATTTAACATTGTCATACTTCTTTGTTATTAAAGGATTCGATAAAAACGGGAATAGAATACTGGTTTTAGACAACAGGCTCAAATATAATTCAAAAAAATTTCTTTTATTTTTATCATGGCAAAATCAAATTACATTACCCGTCAAGGCTGGCTTGCGCTTGACCAAGAACTTAAATTTTTGTGGAAAGAAGAACGTCCTAAAGTTACCCAAGCGGTTTCAGATGCTGCTGCACTTGGTGACCGCAGTGAAAACGCAGAATATATTTACGGTAAACGTCGTTTACGTGAAATTGATCGCCGTGTGCGTTTCCTTTCCAAACGCTTAGAAGTGTTACAAATCGTGGATTACCACCCGAAACAAGAAGGCAAAGTGTTTTTCGGTGCCTGGGTTGAGCTAGAAGATGAAGAAGGTGAAGTGAAGCAATATCGCCTTGTTGGCTGCGATGAATTTGATCCCGCTAAAAACTGGATCTCCATTGATTCTCCTGTCGCGCGCGCTTTAATCGGGAAAGGCGTTGATGATGAAATTCATGTTGAGACACCCTCGGGTAAAGTGGTGCTCTATGTGAACCGAATTTGGTATGAAAAATAGTGAAGTAGAAAAACAAAAGAGCGGTCAAAATTGACCGCTCTTTTTTATTCTATCAATCGGATAAATTATGCTTTATCACCAATTAATACAGACTCTAACGCAATTTCAATCATATCATTGAAGGTTAATTGACGTTCTTCTGCTGTAGTTTGTTCGTGTGTACGAATATGGTCTGAAACGGTACAGATACAAAGTGCTTTTGCACCATATTCTGCTGCTACGCCATAGATACCCGCTGCTTCCATTTCTACGCCTAAGATACCGTATTTTTCCATCACATCAAACATTTCGAAATCTGGCGTGTAGAATAGGTCTGCAGAGAAAAGATTCCCTACGCGAACTTGCTTACCTTTTTCTTTCGCTGCTTGAACCGCTGCTTGTGCCATATCAAAATCAGCAATTGCAGCAAAATCGTTATCTTTGAAACGGATACGGTTTACTTTTGAATCAGTACATGCACCAAGGCCGATGATAACATCACGTACTTTAACGTCCATACGTACGGCACCACAAGAACCAACACGGATGATTTTTTTCACGCCGTATTCAGTAATTAATTCTTTCGCATAAATTGAGCAAGATGGGATACCCATACCGTGACCCATAACAGAGATACGACGACCTTTATAAGTACCGGTATAACCCAACATATTGCGAACGTTAGTCACTTCTTTCGCATTTTCTAAGAATGTTTCAGCAATATATTTTGCACGAAGCGGATCGCCTGGCATTAATACAACATCTGCAAATGCGCCTTCAGGAGCGTTAATATGTGGAGTCATTGTTTTTTCCTCTTGTTGATAAATAAAAAGTCATTTAAGCAAACGTTTTCGCTTGCTTTAAAGTACAACACCACGAATGATTCGTGGTGTTGAGAGATAAAGTGCGGTCAAAATTCACCACATTTTAATTACATTGCTACGCCGCTTAACTCGATGAATAAACCTGCGATAGTCGCACTCATTAAGTTAGCTAATGTACCCGCTACAACTGCTTTTAAACCTAAGCGAGCCACATCACCACGACGATTTGGTGCCATACCACCGATACCGCCGATTAAGATTGCGATAGAGCTGAAGTTAGCAAAACCACATAATGCGAAAGTAATGATGGCTTTAGTTTTTTCACTTAATACAACTGCTGTATCTGGTTGTAAGTATTTCGCGAACTCTAAGTAACCTACGAATTCATTTACGGCTAATTTCATACCAATCATTTGACCGGCGATTGCAGATTCATCCCAAGATACACCGATTAAGTAAGCTAATGGTTTGAAGATCCAACCAAAGATTGATTGTAATGTTAAATCACCGTAACCGAACCAGCCGCCTACGCCACCTAAGATACCGTTAATTAAAGCGATTAAACCCACGAATGCGATTAACATCGCACCTACGTTTAACGCTAATTGCATACCGGCACTCGCACCGCCTGCCATTGCTTCAAGCACGTTGGTCGGTTTTTCGCTATCATCCGTTTCAGGTTGTTTATCGGTAAATTGTTCAGTTTGTGGGAATAAAATTTTCGCAAATAATAAACCTGCTGGTGCAGCCATGAAAGAGGCTGCGATTAAGTAAGTCAATGGTACGCCCATTCCTGCATAACCTGCCATTACTGAACCCGCGATAGAAGCTGTACCACCCGCCATAATAGCGAACAATTCAGATTGGGTCATATTTTTAATGTAAGGACGAACCACTAAAGGTGCTTCAGTTTGACCAACGAAGATATTCGCTGCCGCAGACATTGATTCTGCTTTAGATGTACCTAATGCAGCTTGCAATGCACCACCGATCACTTTGATGACCACTTGCATGATGCCTAAATAGTAAAGCACAGAAATTAAACCAGAGAAAAAGACGATGATTGGTAACACTTTCACCGCAAAGATAAAGCCGGCATTTGAAGGATCTGCTAAGCCACCAAAGACGAAGTTAATCCCTTCATTACCATAAGCGATAATATTTGATACACCATTTGCTGTCGCTTGCAATGCATCACGACCAAACGGCACATACAAAATAAGGGCCGCAAATCCGATTTGGATCGCCAAAGCCCCTAATACAGTACGTAAATTAATCGCCTTACGATTATTTGAAAATAATACGGCAATGACCAGTAATACGACAATGCCTAAAACGCTACCTAAAATACCCATTTTTTTCCCCTAGGTTGGTTAGATAAGTAAGTGAATAAAATTGTCCTATTCTACTTGTTTTTCGGTAAAAAGTCGGAATATTTTTGCTACTTTTCGGTATGTTTGCTTATAAAATGGTCACAATTTTGGTCAGACCACAAGATTTCGCATAGTTTTCAAGCGCTTGTGTCTGTTCAACAGTTGGGACATAAGGGGTTAGCCCTTCGGCGTCTCGTGCACCTTTTGTGTGCATTCGAATAATTTTGAACAACACATCCGGATAGTCTTTCAATAAAGTAGCAACCTGTTCCACCAACTTTTCTGCATCAAAAAAATTTGCCACATAAACTAACCGCACTTCTTCCACTTTATTTAATGGTAATAATTGCGCCAAGTTCTTCAAATTGCGATCTAAGTTTTCTTGCTTGATATGTTGATGAGTGGGGATGATGTTTTTCGGGACAATGCCTTGGCGATTTTGTCTATCAAAGCACAAATGTTGTAGGCCAAGTCCTTCTCCTTTCAAATCAAAGAGAAATTTGTCTGTAACCTCAATTAAAGGACGAATTGCGTCAAATTCAAAGAAACCACTGCTATCTAAATAGCAAGTTAGCCCTTCCTCACGTAGTTTTTGAAACAATGGAACAAGCTTTTTATGATGAATAGTAGGTTCCCCGCCAGAAACTGTCACACCACGAATGAAAGGAGCTGCATCCATTACTTGCTCATACAAATACTGCAGGCTGACTTGATGAGCGCCTTCTGCATAGCGAGGAATGGTTTCTGGATTATGGCAATAAAGGCAGTTTAACTTACAACCTTGTAAGAAAATACTGGTGCGATTCCCCTGCCCTTCTACATTAGAAAAAGGAATAATACGATGCAGGGGAACATAAATATCAGAAAGTGCGGTCACAAATAGCGCTTTTTCTAGAGTAAGTTATCACTTACACAAGCTTCATTTGGAAAATCACTAATTCCGCTTGGCAGCAGAATGTGAAAACCGCTTTAAGTACATACCCTTCTTCAACCTGTTGAATTTCAGATTGAATTTGGCAAGGTTCACTTTCTACATCACGTGCTTTTAATGTGAAATATTCCAATGCGCCTTCTGCATCTTGACGAGTCGCGTAAAACTGTTCGATAGGTAAACTACAATCACTGTTATCAAACAATGATTTCATATCGAAAGTATTACAGCCTACACATTCAATTGGTTTTTCAGTTTGAATGGCCATCTTTTTCTCCTTATCTAAAAAAGCCGTGATATAACACGGCTTATTAAGTTTAAAATTATTTTGCAGCAACAAAGCCGACGGCTTCGTACACTTTGGCAAGGGTTTCTTTCGCTCTTGCACGGGCTTTTTCCGCACCTTGACGTAAAATCTCGTCTAAAAGTGCTTCATCATTACGATATTGATAGAAACGTTCTTGTAAACCCGCAAGTAAGTTTGACACTTCGTCAGCCACCGCTGTTTTTAAGTGGCCGTACATTTTACCTTCAAATTCTTTTTCAAGTTCTGCCACAGATTTATCTGTTACTGCAGAAAGGATATCTAATAAGTTAGACACACCCGCTTTATTTTTTACGTCATAACGTACAACAGGTGGTTCATCAGAGTCTGTTACCGCGCGTTTGATTTTTTTCGCCACTGATTTTGGATCTTCAAGCAAGGTCACCACGTTATTACGGTTATCATCAGATTTAGACATTTTTTTATCAGGATCTTGCAAAGACATAATACGCGCACCGGCTTTGCCTAAGAAGATTTCAGGAATAGTGAAAATATCACCATAAAGCGCATTAAAACGAGCGGCAATATCACGGGTAATTTCTAAATGTTGTTTTTGGTCATCCCCTACTGGCACGCTTTTCGCTTGATAAAGTAAGATATCTGCTGCCATTAAAACCGGATAATCAAATAAACCCACGTTAATATTTTCGGCATAACGTG
>CAKAQT010000044.1:0-8246 GCA_916720325.1 Parahaemophilus parainfluenzae | reverse complement strand
GGTCAATTTTGACCGCTTTTTTATTTTCTATTCATTATTTTTTCGAATAATCTCTTGCGCCAAAAATGGCCGTACCAATGCGTACCATGGTTGAGCCACATTTGATGGCACTTTGCATGTCATCGGTCATTCCCATAGAAAGGGTATCAATTTGTTGATGAGGGAAAGCTGTTTTTAGCTGTTCAAATAATTGTTCCATTTGGCTAAAAGCCGCTTCTTGTTCAGCAATATTGTCTGTTGGAGCAGGGATAGCCATTAATCCACGTAAACGTAAGTGCGGTAGATTTTCAATGTGTTTTGCAAGCGCAATCATTTCACCCGGTTGAATACCTGATTTACTCGCTTCATCACTGATATTAATTTGGATTAGAACGTTCAAAGGCGCTTTATTGGTAGGGCGTTGTTCATTTAAACGATCAGCAATTTTTGCACGTTCTAGTGTTTGCATCCAATCGAAATGTTCTGCCACAAGACGGGTTTTATTAGATTGTAGAGGCCCAATAAAATGCCATTCAAGTTGAATATTCTGTGCTTCAAAATACTGAATTTTATCTACACCTTCTTGAACGTAGTTTTCCCCAAATGCTTTTTGTCCTGCATGATAGGCTTCTAAAATCGCTTCATTGGGTTTCGTTTTAGAAACTGCTAATAAAGTGACCGCACTTTCTGGGCGGTGAGCGAGTTGAGTGGCATCTTGGATTTTTTGATGGATGGTTTCGAGTGCTTGTTGAATTGTCATAATTCCCTTCCTGACCAATGTGAAACTCTCTTCATTCTACACCAAAGCGATGATTTTTAGAAAAAATCTTCATTTTTTTGATTTTGTGTTTGACAAGCCCGCGCTTTTTCGGTATTTCTAAACACATCTTTTTTTCAAGGTTAAAACACAATGAAAAATAACCGCACTTTCACGATTACCACCATTATTATGACCATTACGACAATTAATGGGGCGGGTTAGTGCGTAACAAACAGGATCAAGAAAACCCGCATTCAGTCTAGTGCGGGTTTTTTAGTATTTAAAAATCACAACATCTGAGGATATTATCATGCGCGTATTAAAATTTGGTGGCACTTCATTAGCCAACCCTGAGCGTTTTTCACAAGCGGCTCAATTAATCGAAAAAGCTCATTTGGAAGAGCAGGCTGCCGGTGTCTTATCTGCTCCTGCAAAAATTACTAACCATCTTGTTGCCCTCTCTGAAAAAGCCGCATTAAACCAAACTACTGATACCCACTTTAACGAAGCCATTGAAATTTTCTATAACATCATTAATGGTTTACACGCTGAAAATAATAAATTTGATCTTGCTGGGACTAAAGCCCTCATTGATGCAGAATTTGCTCAAATTAAAGGCTTATTAGAAGAAATCCGTCAAGCTGGCAAAGTAGAAGATAAGGTTAAAGCAACCATTGATTGCCGTGGTGAAAAATTATCGATTGCCATGATGAAAGCGTGGTTTGAAGCACGTGGATACAGTGTTCACATTGTTGATCCTGTTAAGCAATTATTAGCACAAGGCGGTTACTTAGAATCTTCAGTTGATATTGATGAATCGACAAAACGCATTGATGCGAAAAGTATCGGTAAAGATAAAGTGGTTCTAATGGCTGGTTTTACCGCATGTAATGATAAAGGTGAATTAGTGTTATTAGGCCGTAATGGTTCTGATTATTCAGCCGCTTGTTTAGCCGCTTGTTTAGATGCGTCTGTTTGTGAAATTTGGACTGATGTGGATGGCGTTTATACTTGTGACCCACGTTTAGTGCCAGATGCTCGTTTATTACCAAGCCTTTCTTATCGTGAAGCAATGGAGCTTTCTTATTTTGGTGCGAAAGTGATCCATCCACGTACAATTGGTCCATTATTACCAAAACAAATCCCTTGTGTGATTAAAAATACCGGTAATTCATCTGCACCTGGTTCGATAATCGATGGTCATGTAAAATCTGAAGGATTACAAGTGAAAGGGATTACTAACCTTGATAACGTGGCAATGTTCAATGTTTCAGGTCCTGGTATGCAAGGTATGGTGGGAATGGCCGCTCGCGTCTTCTCTGCGATGTCAAAAGCCGGTATTTCAGTTATTTTAATCACGCAATCTTCTTCTGAATACAGCATTAGTTTCTGTGTGCCAGTAAAATCAGCAGATGCAGCGAAAGCGATTTTAGAACAAGAATTTGCTGCAGAATTAAAAGCTCATGACTTAGAACCGATTGAAGTTGCAAAAGATCTTTCTATTATCTCTGTTGTGGGCGATGGCATGAAACAAGCTAAAGGTATCGCGGCTCGTTTCTTCTCTGCATTGGCTCAAGCGAATATCAGCTTAGTAGCAATTGCACAAGGTTCTTCTGAGCGTTCAATTTCAGCAGTTGTAGCGCAAAATAAAGCGATTGAAGCCGTGAAAGCAACGCACCAAGCCCTTTTTAATAACAAAAAAGTTGTCGATATGTTTCTAGTTGGTGTCGGTGGCGTTGGTGGTGAGTTAATTGAACAAATTAAACACCAAAAAGAATATCTCGCAAAGAAGGACATTGAAATCCGTGTTTGTGCCTTAGCGAATTCAACAAAAATGCTTTTGGATGAAAACGGATTGAATTTAGATAATTGGAAAGCAGATCTTGAAAATGCAACCCAACCTTCTGATTTCGATGTGTTGTTATCTTTCATTAAATTACATCACGTAGTGAACCCAGTCTTTGTAGATTGTACAACGGCTGAATCAGTCGCAGGGCTTTATGCAAGAGCGTTAAAAGAAGGTTTCCATGTGGTCACACCAAACAAAAAAGCGAATACCCGTGAATTAGCTTATTACCATGAGTTACGTCGCAATGCCCAAGCGAGCCAACATAAATTCTTGTACGAAACTAACGTAGGCGCAGGCTTACCGGTTATCGAAAATTTACAGAACTTACTGGCAGCGGGTGATGAGCTTGAGTATTTTGAAGGCATTTTATCTGGCTCACTTTCATTTATCTTCGGCAAATTAGAAGAAGGACTTTCTCTTTCAGAAGTGACCGCACTTGCACGTGAAAAAGGCTTTACAGAACCCGATCCTCGTGATGATTTATCGGGGCAAGATGTAGCACGTAAATTGCTTATTTTAGCTCGTGAAGCAGGTCTAGAACTTGAGCTTTCCGATGTGGAAGTAGAAGGCGTGTTACCGAAAGGCTTCTCTGAAGGCAAATCCGCCGATGAATTTATGGCGATGTTGCCACAATTAGATGCAGAATTTAAAGCACGCGTTGAAGCTGCGAAAGCAGAAGGCAAAGTATTGCGCTATGTAGGCCAAATTAAAGATGGCCACTGCAAAGTATCAATCATCGCCGTGGATCAAAATAATCCATTGTATAAGGTAAAAGACGGTGAAAACGCTCTTGCGTTCTATACTCGTTATTATCAACCAATTCCGTTGTTATTGCGTGGTTATGGAGCGGGTAACGCAGTGACTGCAGCGGGCATCTTTGCTGATATTTTAAGAACATTACACCACTAAGAAGGACATAATATGTTAAGAATTTATGCTCCGGCATCGAGTGCAAATATTAGTGTAGGGTTTGACACATTAGGCGCAGCCATTTCACCGATTGATGGTTCATTATTAGGTGATGTCGTACAGATTGAGTCTATTCCAAGTGGTTTTGAGCTCGAAAGTGCGGGCTATTTTGTGCGTAAATTGCCAAAAGAGCCGCAAAAAAATATCGTGTATCAGGCCTATGTGCTGTTTAGTGAGCAATTAAAATTACGCAATGTGAGAGTCAAACCATTGCGTTTGACCCTTGAGAAAAATATGCCGATTGGTTCGGGATTGGGGTCAAGTGCGTGTTCTATCGTGGCTGCATTAGTGGCATTAAATAAATTCCACGATGAACCATTCTCAAAAATGGAATTGTTAGAAATGATGGGAGAGCTAGAGGGGCGTATTTCAGGCTCGATCCATTATGATAATGTGGCACCTTGTTACCTTGGCGGTGTGCAATTTATGGTACAATCCCTCGGTAACATTTGCCAAAAACTGCCATTTTTTGATAATTGGTATTGGGTCTTAGCTTATCCAGGCATTGAGGTTTCAACTGCTGAAGCGCGTGCAATTTTACCGAAAAGCTACACGCGTCAAGATGTGATTTCTCATGGTCGTCATTTAGGTGGCTTTGTGCACGCATGTCACACGCATCAAGAAAACCTTGCTGCGATGATGATGAAAGATGTGATTGCAGAACCTTACCGTGAGGCTTTATTACCAAACTTCGCAGAAGTGAAACAAGCTACTCGTGATTTAGGTGCATTAGCGACGGGGATTTCAGGCTCAGGTCCAACGATTTTCTCCATCGCACCCGATTTACAAACGGCAACAAAACTGGCGACTTATTTAGAAAATCATTATTTACAAAACAATGAAGGCTTTGTTCATGTTTGTAAGGTCGATAATGACGGCGCGAGAGAGCTCGGTTAAATAACAAATTGCTTTTATCCCCTCTTTTATAAGAGGGGAATAACATTTTATTAAAACTCTATAATTAACGGATATACAATGAATTTGTACAACATCAAACACCCTGAAGAACAAGTAAATTTTGCGCAAGCAGTACGTCAAGGACTTGGCAAAGATCAAGGTTTGTTCTTTCCGGAAACGATCCCCGCTTTAACCAATATTGACGAGTTATTATCCTTACCATTGGTTGAACGTAGCCAAAAAATTCTTGGCGCATTAATCGGTGAAGAATTACCGAAAGCTACTTTAGATGCGATGGTGAAAAATGCATTTACTTTTCCTGCACCGTTAGAAAAAGTAGAAGACAATATTTATGCCCTTGAATTATTCCACGGTCCAACTTTAGCATTTAAAGACTTTGGTGGTCGTTTTATGGCACAGGCGCTCGCTGCAGTGCGTGGTGATGGCAAAATCACCATTCTAACAGCGACATCTGGTGATACCGGTGCAGCAGTTGCTCATGCGTTTTATGGGCTAGAGAACATCAATGTGGTGATTTTATATCCGAAAGGCAAAATCAGCCCGTTACAAGAAAAACTATTCTGTACTTTAGGTGGGAATATCCGCACTGTGGCGATTAATGGTGATTTTGATGCATGCCAAGCTCTAGTGAAACAAGCGTTTGATGATGCCGAACTGCGTCAAGCGATTGGTTTAAACTCAGCAAATTCCATTAACATTAGCCGTTTATTGGCGCAAGTTTGTTATTACTTTGAAGCGGTAGCGCAATTACCAAAAGAAAAACGTGATAACGTAGTAGTTTCTGTACCAAGTGGTAACTTCGGTAACTTAACTGCGGGATTAATCGCTAAAACATTAGGTTTACCAATTAAACGCTTTATTGCAGCAACCAATGCGAACGATACCGTGCCACGTTATTTAGAATCAGGTAATTGGGCACCTAAAGCGACCGTAGCGACGCTTTCTAATGCGATGGATGTGAGTCGCCCGAACAACTGGCCTCGTGTCGAAGAGTTATTTAAACGTAACGGTTGGAATTTAAGTGATTTAGGTTCTGGTATGTTAAGCGATAGCGAAACAGAAGAAACCTTAAAAGCGATGTACGCAAAAGGTTATTTATGTGAACCACACGGTGCAATCGCCTATCAAGTATTGAGAGATCAACTTAAAGCGGATGAAACCGGTATTTTCTTATGTACGGCACATCCTGCAAAATTTAAAGAGTCTGTGGAGCGTATTCTTTCGCTTGATCTTCCATTGCCAGAAGCGTTGGATAAACACAATAAATTGCCATTACTTTCTGATGAAATGGATGACGATTTTGCACAATTACGTGCATATTTGCTGAAATAATAAAAAAGTGCGGTTAATTTTGACCGCACTTTTGTTTTATCACTCAAAAGGGCGGGATAAACGCCCTTTATTTTTTAAGAGTTAATCTTCTTTTCCTAAGATTTGATTCACTTCACTCTTGTAGAGTACGGCTTTGGCACCGAAAATGGCTTGTACGCCACCGCCAACTTCAAGCACATCAATCGCACCTAATTTTTTCAGTGTGGCTTTATCAACGGCTTTTACATCTTTAACTGAAACGCGTAAGCGAGTAATACACGCATCCACGTTTTCAATATTTTCAGCGTTACCTAATGCTGCAATAATTTTATGTGCATTTTCAGTCAGTGAACTTGTTTCTTGTTCTACATTGTCTTCGGTTTCTTCACCACGTCCTGGTGTCATCACATTAAAGATGCGAATCAAGAAAACGAAAGAGAAATAATAGAGTAGAGCCCAAGGAATACCGACAAAAATCACACGCAACCAATGAGTGTTTTCATCACCTTGTAAAATGCCGAAGAGCAAGAAATCAATAAAACCACCAGAGAAAGTATTCCCGATAGAGATATTTAAATAATCGGCAATAAAGAAAGACACCCCATCTAAGAATGCGTGGAATACATAAAGCCATGGTGCAACAAACAAGAACATAAACTCAATAGGTTCTGTAATGCCGGTAATGAATGATGTTAGAGCTGCACCAAGGAATAAGCCACCAATTTGTGCACGACGTTTTTTTGGTACACAGTGATACATGGCTAAACAGGCAGCCGGTAAGCCAAACATCATGGTATCAAAACGTCCGGCAAAGAAACGGGTTCCTTCAGTAAATAAACCATGGTGATTTGGATCAGCTAATTGAGCAAAAAAGATTTTTTGTGCTCCAACAATCATCTCACCGTTGACCATTTCTACACCACCTAATTCAGAATACCAAAATAGTGGGTAAATCATGTGATGTAAGCCAACCGCACCAGATAATCGCATTAAGAAACCGTATAAGAATGTACCAAAGGTTCCCATGGAGGCGATGCTTTTACCTGCTGAGACGAGCCATTGTTGGAAAGTTGGCCAAATGAGGAAGAAAACTAATCCAACGAAAATAGCTGAAAAAGCCGTCACGATCGGCACAAAGCGAGAGCCGCCAAAGAAACCTAATACTTGTGGTAATTGGATGTTGTGATAACGATTGTGTAATTTAACGGTAATCAAGCCCATCACTAATGCGCCAATCACTCCCGTATCGATGCTTTTTACATCAGGAGAGAAAATCGGAATTAATGCAGCTATGGTGCCCGTCATAATGAGATAACCAACAACTGCAGCGAGAGCTGCAACGCCTTTGTCACGTTTGGCTAAACCGATACCTAAACCAATACACAATAATAAGGCTAAATTAGCGAATACTACGCTACCTGCCGCAGACATAATCTGAAATAGACCTTGCAGTGCCTCATTATTTAAAATTGGATAAGCTTGCACCGTTGCTTTATTGGAAAGCGCCCCACCAATCCCGAGTAAAAGACCCGCCGCAGGCAAAATAGCAATCGGCAACATGAATGCTTTACCGACTTGTTGAAGTTGTTTAAACATAGAACCTCCTGTGATTACTTTTTCGAAATGTAACGTATTTGAAGAGAAAAATCTGTGAAACCGCTCACAGTTTTAATCTAAGATGTTGTTTTGACAGATTTTTGCTTGTGTTGGCGCGCGGCGGATTTCCTTTTATAATGTTATCAAACGGATATGTTTATTTATTATTTGTATGACAACTTTTATTGCCTACGCCAATATTCAACAACCTTTTCCTTTTGATGAAATCCCTAGGGAACTAGTCCCTGAGAATTTGCATATGGAACCGCAGGGAAATTCTCGGATAACGAAACGACATCAATGTCGTCGATTAGCGCATTTTTTACTTTGGCAGTTGCTAAAAACAGTGGGAAAATCAACCGCACTTTTAGGACAAATTTATCGTACGCAAAGTGGCAGACCAGAATTTCCCGCCGAGAATATTGATTTTAATATAAGCCACTCAGGCGATTGGGTTGCCGTATTGCTGCATATTAATGAATCAGAAAAAAGTGCGGTCGGTATTGATATTGAATTTTCGAAAAAACGGAGTTTTTCTGCGCTCATAGCGCATTTTGCGCCACAAGCAGAGCAAGAATGGTTTGCTAAACAACCTGATAAGGAGCCGGCTTTTTATCGCTGTTGGTGTTTGCGTGAAGCGGTATTGAAATCACAAGGTGTTGGGATAGTAAAACTTTCAAGTGTGGTACATTTACCAGAGCGGTTACAGATCTTTTCAGATTATTGTCCGAAAGGGGAATTGATCTTTACTGATGAATTGCCTTTTTATTTTGCTGTATTTATTAATCAGCCAAAAATTCAACTACAACTTTATCAATGGGATGGAAAAAGTTTAGTAGAAAAAAATATACAAAAATCCTTGAT
>CAKAQT010000043.1:0-8415 GCA_916720325.1 Parahaemophilus parainfluenzae | reverse complement strand
ACTGATACGCGATTTGATCGGCATTCATCAATGGCTCACCCGTTTTATATTGGTACCCAAACGCAATCAATGCGGCTAAGCCCATCGCAATGAGCACATTACCTAGTACCGCAATACTTTGAGAACGAAATACATCCACTAATAATTGGGCCAGTTTCATATTGACGGTTTTACCTTGAGGCGTTTTTTCAACTGCTTCAGCAAAGCGAGCGGCTGTCATGGCTGGCTGTTTGGTTGCCACCGTGAAATGCAACATAAAGATCACCATGAAACCTAAGCCGTAATTCAAGCCTTCTGCAACGCCCTTCCAGACTTTATCATCAATGATGCTGCCTAGATAGGTTTTAAATAACGCCATCAGTGCAATTAATACGCCACCACCTGCGGCAGAATAAAACATTACCCAATACTCTCTTTTATCTCGAGTAATGTAATGCTCACCATGATCGCCGGCATTCTGCGTAACACTACGAGCCATCAATCCTGAGCTTTGTTTCCATAGTCGCGAAATACTATGTCGTTCTGCTGCTGCACGAGCAAAACAACCCGTTAATAATAAAATTCGACGCGGTAAATAGCGATTTGAAACAAAAATCGCCATCAAGGTTTCTAATCGTTCTAAAGTCTGGGAAAGACGTTCCAATAAATACGCCGTATTTAAGGATGATCCCACTACCGCCCCACGTTTCTGTAAGCCAATAATCAATGCCTTACATTGATCAAACATTACCTGTAAATGGCTATCATCAAAATCTATTGATTGGCGACGCGCCGCTACCCAATCAACCACCTCATGGTGTAAAGCAACAAAAGGTGAATCAGCATTTAACAGAGAGGGCTCCATTCGCATCAGCTCAGGATCCATATCTTCAGCTGCAATCCAAATTGAAAGCATTTCAATGGCAAATAGCCCTTCACTTTCAATATGATTTTTTAACCGTTCACGATCTTTTTGTTCTGTATAACGGGTTAAAACGCCAAATACGCCTCGCCACGTTTTTAATGGGACGGCATCAATCCAGCGTGCATCATTTTTATCACTAAACAATAAATAAAAAATATCACGTAAATCATTAATATCTTTAAAAGACGGGTTAAAACGCTCATAAATACGCGTTTTCATTTCTTGCCCAAAACCGCCACGCGTAAGAATACCACTACTAATAAACAACGGGTAAAGGCGTAAACCACATAACCAACCACATAATAATTTCGAAACAGAACAGCCTAATTCTTTATCGTTCTTTAAGATAAACTTAAATAAATGCAAGGTTGGAGAAATTTTTTCTGTAGGGCTACTACGTAATAATTGACACAGCCCTTCCACAAGACCAAAGGCATCATTTTCCTCGACTTTATTACGCAAAAATTGCGGTAAAGTATCAGGTTTTATCATGCTTTCCTCCTGTAATCGTTTATATTCAAAGGGTAGTATTATACAGATCTGTTAGGAAAAATAAAATGAAAGGAAAAGTGCGGTCAATTTTGAAAGGGTTTTAAAAGAAAAGGCGTATGCTTCCATCCGCCTTTAAATTGGTATTATTTCTCTTTCTTCAATAAGAAAATACCTTGTTCAGAGAAATTCACATAAGCTTGTTTGAGATCAGCATTGAAGTCTTCTGGTTTGGTGTTAATGAGCAATTCTTTGCCTGCCCAAATTGCCACCACTTCCCAGTGATTTCCCATATAGACTGCACTCTTGATTTCACATTGTTGTGCTGCCTCGCCTTCTGCTTTTAAGTAAATTGCTTCAGGACGTACGCCTACTAAGCATTCACCATCCGGTAAATTGAATTGTGCCGCATTGCTTAATGGTAATTTGTAGCCATTTACGTCAATGGTGTTATTTTCCAATTTACCTTCAAAGATGCTCGATTCCCCCATGAAGTTTGCAAGGAATAAAGAGTTTGGACGCAAATAAAGCTCTTTTGCCGGTGCTTTTTGCATGATTTTACCTTTATTCATGACGATAACTTCATCGGATACCGCAAATGCTTCGGTTTGGTCATGAGTCACATAAAGTGAGGTAATACCTAAACTTTGTTGTAATTCACGGATTTTTTCACGCATAGAACGACGTAAGTTTGCATCTAAGTTACTTAATGGTTCATCAAAAAGTAATACTTTCGGTTTTAACACTAACGCACGCGCTAAAGCGACGCGTTGTTGTTGACCACCTGAAATCTGATCCACAAAACGATCTTCAAAACCTGCTAAATCAACTAACTCTAAGGCTTCTTTTACACGTTTAGCGCGTTCTTCTTTTCCCACACCTTGCATACGTAAACCATAGCCCACGTTATCGCCAATGCTCATATGTGGGAATAAAGCGTAAGATTGGAATACGATACAAATATCACGATTTTGAATAGATGATTTGGTTATATCTTCACCATCGATAAAAATTTGTCCTGAAGTTGGGTTCTCTAAGCCTGCCACCAAACGTAACACAGTGGTTTTACCACAACCAGATGGCCCTAATAAGGTCACCATAGTGCCACGTTTAATGGTTAAATCTAAATTATCAATGACTGTGGATTTACCAAAAGATTTAGTGATATTTTTTAATACTAAGAAATCATTATTACTCATAATATTTACCTACAACTTAACGAGTTAATTCATTTTTTTCGCTTTAGAACGGGAAATTCGGGTATCACCCACAATCCAGTCAAAGAATAAAATAATAGCCATCATCACGATGATTAAAATCGAACCGTATGCGATAGCAACACCATATTCACCATCTTCTACACGGTTTAAAATATAGGCTGTTGCTACGCGTGTATCAGCAGTAACTAAAAAGATGATCGCACTCACGGTAGTCATCGCACGAACGAAGCTGGTGACCAATGCAGAAAGTAAAGCTGGTTTTAACAATGGTAAAACGATAAACCACAAGGTTTTCCATGAGCTACCTTTTAAAGAAAGAGACGCTTCATCAAGTGATTTATCTAATTGTCCAAGACCTGCAATGGCTGCACGCATACCGATTGGTAAATCACGCATCACCATTGAAATGATCACGATAATGCTGGTACCTGTAATGTAAAGTGGCGCATTGTTAAAGGCTAAAATATAAGATACCCCTGCAACGGTTCCTGGTACCGCAAAACAAAGCATGGTTAAGAACTCAAGAGATTTTTTACCTTGGAAATCTTTACGCACCACAATATACGCAATTAATAAACCGAAAAGTGCGGTCAATGGTGCGGCAATTCCTGCGTAGATTAAGGTATTAATCAATGATGGCCATGCCCCATCGCTTAAGCCTTGTCCGAATAACATCGCATAGTTTTTCAAGGTTAAGGTGTAATCCACGCCCCAGTTTACGGTGAAACTACCGTAGAAAATACTGCCGTATAACGCTAAGTTAAAGAGTACCCAGAAACCAAGCATACCGATGATGGTATATTTTAAGCCGGTTGGTAAATCTTGCACGTCACCACGATAGGATTTCCCCGAAACGGTCACATAAGAGCGGTTACCAATCCAAATATATTGGATGATAAATACGGCTAATGAGAAGATTAAAAGCATCGAACCTAAGGTACTTGCTGAAGCATAATCTAATTGTGAGCCTGCGATATAGAAGTAGATTTGTGTCGCGATGACGTCAAAGCTACCACCCAATACTAACGGGTTACTAAAGTCCGCTAAGGATTGGATAAACACGATTAAGAATGAGTTTGCCAATGCCGGACGTAGTAATGGGAAAATGATATTGAAGAACGTTTGGTAACGATTTGCACGTAAGGTGTAAGACGCTTCTTCAATTGATGGGTGAACCGATTTTAATGCCCCATCTAAAATCATGAATGAAATCGGCGCAAAAGCAAGAATCTGCGCAATGGCAATTCCGTTAAAGCCGTATAACCAGTTGTGGTTCTCAAATCCAAATGTTGAAGCTAAGAACTCAGTCACATAACCAGAACGACCTAGCATTAATGTTACCCCTAAACCCACAACGAATGGCGGTGTAACGATTGGTAAAATAGAGAAAATTTTACCAATAAATGCTGTTCTACGTGCAATACGGGTGGTATAAAGTGCAAAAGCTAAACCGAAAATTGTTGATACGATACCCACAAAGCCAGATAAAAATAACGAGTTGCTAATAACTCGAACAATATAGCTTTGAGTTAGAATTCGCATCACTTGTTGCGGTGCAAAGGTATCACCGTCATAGAACATTGAAACAAAGATGGCCAATGTTGGATAAACGATGAAGAAGAAAATTAATAAGATAATGCAAAGTAAAGAGGCAATAATAAATTTATCCCCTTGCATCACTTTTAATTTGGCGAAGGAAAATGTCGCCAATGCGGTTAAACTCGCGATTAATACAATCACAGAATAACCCATGCTGACTTTATAAATTGTCGCACTGACAAAGATAAACAACGTCGCCGCAGCAATAAGATACAGCTCAGCTTTCGCTTGCGTATCCTTCGGTAATTTAAGAAGTGGCATCAATCCGTATAAAATAACCGGTAAAAACCATAATGCCGTAATATTTAACGAAGACCAACCCATTGCACCTAAGTATTCATCGCTTGTGCTTTCAAACAAGCCATAATCTAAAGCGTGGGAAGGCAGAAGAAGAAATGCAATCACTGCAAGAATTATCCAAAAGTTAGCAGATTGGATAATAGGAAGTTTATTTGCGTTCATACAACCTCGCATAAAAGAAAAAAGCGAAATAATATAATAGCTATTATTTCGCTATGTATACATCATTATTTTGCTAATTTAACATCATCAACCCATTTTGTGATCAAACGTTTACGTAAATCACTTGAGCCGTATTTGTCAAAATCATAATTAATTAAATTGATGGATTTAAAATCGAGTGCATAAGGCGATTGCTCAGCGGTACTATTGGTTAAAATAGAATACGCTTCCCCTTTTTTCCAGGTTAACTCTTGCGCTTCTTTTGATAACGCCCAATCCACAAATAATTTCGCATTTTCAAGGTTTCTTGCACCTTTAATAATGCTCACGCCACCAATTTCATAGCCTGTACCTTCGCAAGGTACAACTAATTCAACTGGTGCGCCTTTGGCTTTCTCTAAAGAATATTCATGTAAAAAACCAATTCCGATTGCGGTTTCACCACGTGCTGTATTACGGGTTGCCGTGTTACCGGATTTAGTATATTGGGAAACGTTTTTATTGAGTTCTTTGAGATATTTGAACGCTTCATCTTCACCCCAAAGTTGGATATAGGTCGCTAACTGAGTATAACCTGTTCCAGAACTTTGTGGATCGGCTGCTTGGATCTCATTACGATAAGCAGGATCAGCTAGATCTTTCCAACATTTTGGTGTCGGTAAATTGAGTTTTTTCAAACGTTCTGGATTGATACCAAAGCCTAATACACCGAGATAAATCGCGGAGGAATAGTTGCCCTTAATTTTAGCGGGATCTCTAAACTGCTCAGGAATTTGAGCGAGATTTGGTGACTTATACGCTTCAAGTAAGCCCATTTCACCCGCTTGAGAATGAGGATCAAGCGTACCGCCATACCACACATCCCCTTGAGGGTTGTCTTTCTCAGCATCAATTTTGGCTAAAATTGTGCCTGTACCACCACGGATAAAACTAGTTTTGATTCCGTATTTTTTCTCAAAAGCCATGGTTTCTTGCTCGCACATCGTATTTTGTGCACTACAATAAACAACTAAACGGCCTTCTGCTGCTGATGCGTGAGAGCTCAGTAACACGCCACCCAATACAACACCAGAAAGTGCTAAAGCAACGTTAGACATTTTCATTGGTTCACTCCTGTGTCTTTATAGAAATAAGATGAGTTGGCACTCATCGTAGTAACCCATCTTGTGGATTTAAAATGCAAAGTGCGGTCAAAATTTCTCTGTTTTTAACCGCACTTTAAACATTATTTCGCTAATTTAACGTCTTGAACCCATTTTTCAATTAAGGCTTTGCGTTGTTCGGTTGCACCGTATTTTTCAAAGTCATAATTGATCAGGTTAAGTTTGTTTGGATCAAACGCGGTTGGCGATTGTTCCGCTGTGGTGTTGGTTAAGATTTGTAAAGAATCACCTTGTTTCCACGCTAACTCTTGACCTTCTTTAGATAATGCCCAATCCACGAATAATTTTGCGTTATCGATGTTACGCGCACCTTTTAAGATACTCACGCCGCCTAACTCGTAGCCTGTACCTTCACAAGGCACCACTAATTCCAACGGCGCACCTTGACGTTTTTCAAGTGCGTAATCGTGTAAGAAACCGATACCTACCGCAGTTTCACCACGTGCTGCATTACGAGACGGAGTGACACCTGATTTGGTGTATTGAGATACGTTTGGATGTAATGCTTTTAAGAAATCAAAGGCTTTTTCTTCGCCCCAAAGTTGAACGAAAGTAGCCAATGCAGTGTATGCTGTACCTGCACTTTGTGGGTCAGCAATTTGCACTTCGCCTTTTAAGCGAGGATCGGTTAAATCTTTCCAGCATTTTGGTACTTCTTTAATACCTAATTTTGCTAAACGCTCGGTATTCACACCAAAACCTAAGATACCCATGTAAATCGCGGATACATAATGTCCTTTGGTTTTCGCTGGATCACGGAAACGTTCAACAATTTCATCAATGTGTTTAGATTTATAAGGTTCGATTAAACCCAATTCAGCTGCTTGAGCTTGAGGGTCGAATGTACCACCAAACCAAACGTCTGCTTGTGGATTATTTTTTTCTGCTTCAACTTTTGCAAAAGTACTGCCTGAACCGTTGCGAATAAATGAAGTTTTCACATCATATTTTTCGCCAAAGGCTTTCGTTGTCGTTTCACAAAGAATGTTAGTCGCACTACAATACACCACTAAACGCCCTTGAGCATTAACAGCTGATGATGTCATGAAGCCTGCAGCTAAAAGTGCGGTTGAAATGGAGAGAGAAATTTTATTCATTTTCATCGTACACTCCTCATAAATAACACTGATGAAATAATAAAAACGAGCACATCGTAAGCGAAAACGAAAAAAAATTCCGTGAACTACTTCACAAATTTAAAAAATTTAAATAAAAAAGAAAGGTGAATTTAAACTGATTTTTCTTTATAATCCCAGTAATTTTTACCTTCCGTTTTTGAGGACGTTCTATGTCAGACTCATCTTGTATTATCATCGCTATCACGGGGGCATCCGCTTCAGGAAAAAGCTCTATTGCTTCCACCGTTCATAAAGAACTTTGTAACGACTTAGGTTGTGAAGAAATCGGCATTATTGCTGAAGACAGCTACTATAAAGATCAAAGCCATTTAGAGATGAGTGAGCGAGTAAAAACCAATTATGACCACCCAAGTTCAATGGATAGAGATTTACTCATTCAACACTTAAAAGACTTAAAAAACGGAACTGCCGTTGATATTCCCGTCTATAGCTATGTTGATCATACCAGAACAGGCGAGACCAAACACTTCACGCCGAAAAAAATTGTGATTTTAGAAGGCATCTTATTGCTCACTGATGAGCGAGTTCGCCAATTAGCCGATATTTCTGTCTTCGTAGATACGCCATTAGATATTTGTTTTATCCGCCGTTTACAACGTGATATGGAAGAGCGTGGTCGTTCATTACAATCAGTCATTGACCAATATCGTGCAACTGTTCGTCCAATGTTCTTGCAATTTATCGAACCATCAAAACAATATGCGGATATCGTGATTCCGCGCGGTGGTAAAAACCGTATTGCGATCAATATGTTAAAAGCTCAAATTCTTCATTTGTTAAACCAAAAATAGGAAAAATCATGCGTCTTTGCGATACCGATATCGAACGCTATCTAGATGATGGCATTATTTCTTTAACGCCTCGTCCTGAAAATGACAAAATCAATGGTGCAACCATTGATGTGCGTTTAGGCAATTCATTTCGCGTATTTCGTGAACATTCCGCGCCTTATATTGATTTAAGTGGACCGAAAGAAGAAGTCTCTGCTCAACTTGAATCAGTGATGAGTGACGAAATTATTATCGGTGATGATGAAGCCTTCTTCTTACACCCTGGTATGTTGGCGTTAGCAACCACATTGGAGTCAGTGAAACTCCCTGCCAATATTATCGGTTGGCTAGATGGTCGTTCTTCACTTGCTCGTTTAGGTTTAATGGTTCACGTGACCGCTCATCGTATTGATCCAGGTTGGGAAGGTAAAATTGTGTTAGAGTTTTATAACTCAGGCAAATTACCTTTGGCATTACGTCCAAATATGGTGATTGGTGCTTTAAGTTTTGAAGTGTTAAGTGGCCCTGCTGCACGCCCGTATATAAGCCGAAAAGATGCGAAATACAAACATCAACAAAATGCGGTAGCGAGCCGAATTAATGAGGATTAATCTATGAAAAAGATCGCAATTAGCCTGTTGATCGTGCTGTTTGCGATCTTTGCTTTTT
>CAKAQT010000042.1:0-8419 GCA_916720325.1 Parahaemophilus parainfluenzae | reverse complement strand
AAATAAGACGGTAAAAATGTAGCAAACCACATAGCAAAACCGAAAGAATTGTTAAGTATATATATTGTTTTTTAGTTATAACGAAATTGAATAATAATCCGAACCTCAAATTAGGTATCTAGGTTCTTTTTTGAGGGGCAAAGAGCAGTCGGTGGTGGAACAATGTCGCCCAAGTTAGAAACGGTATAAGGAAACATCGTCTGTTACATTTTTCTATAAATCAAAATCCGCGTAAATTCAGTCGGGTAGTCCAATCTGAATGTCGTACCAGGTGAATGGTAGAGACGAAACTCAATGGTAACGTTAGGGTATTTATCGATAGAAAATTCATAGGAAGTGAAAAAATATGTAGTCTCATCAAAAACCGTTTTCAGTGTTTCTGATTTTTCCTCACTTTTTTTAAGATTCAGATGAAAGTATTTTGTCAATTCATCTTTGTCAAATAGGATATTTATTGAACCTTTGCTTTCATCCCAATAGAGATTAAGTTTCGTATTCTGTTTTAACTCTTTAGGTACAACCAAATGAACTTTTGATTTTTCCAAAGTGTAGCTTGTATAACCGTTTTTCATGTTTGTATGAGTAAGAACCTTGATATTCCTACGTTTATATTGCAATGAATCAGGATCAACAGATTGTTTTTTCTCCATAATTTCAGATGCCATATCAATCATTTCTGCTAAATAGGCTTTTTCCAATTGGATTTCTGTTTGTGTCATGGAAAATATCTTTTGCGAATAGAACAATAAAAAAATAACAGATAATTTCGAAAGAATTTGTTTAAAATTTTCCATATATTCTTACTCCTGAAGATGTTCAAAGGAAATAAATCAAAGATACATCGTTTTCTTTTTTCTGATTCGAGTAATGTTGCTCATCTAAGATATGTTCTCCTTGATATTTATACTATTTTCCAGTATTCAAATAAAGATATATTAGATTCGGATGCTGTGCAATAAATTGAATATTTATTGCGTTTTAGTACTTGAGTGAGATAAAGCGTACGAATAATTGATGTCAAAATGAGAGATAAAAAAGAGACCTTTCAATGAAAGGCCTCTCTTCGTATAGATAATCTTTTATCAATACAATTTAGAATGGAATGTTGTCATCAAATGCGTCCATTGGTGGCTCAGCTTGTGGTGCTGGCGCAGATTGAGCTGGACGAGATTGATAGCTTGGTTGTGGTGCTGATTGTGCAGGTGCATAGCTGCCCATCTCTTGAGAGCGACCACCTAACATTTGTAAGTTATCACCTTGGATTTCAGTGGTGTAACGATCTTGGCCATTGTTATCTTGCCATTTACGGGTTTTTAAACGACCTTCAACATAAACTTGTGAACCTTTGCGTAAGTATTGACCCGCAATTTCCGCTAAACGACGATATAACACGATACGGTGCCATTCGGTCACTTCACGGCGTTCGCCTGTGTTTTTATCTGTCCAGCTTTCACTTGTTGCCACGCTGATATTTGCTACCGCTTCGCCATTTGGCATCGTACGGATTTCAGGATCATTACCTAAATTACCTACGATGATTACTTTATTAATACCTGCCATAGAATCCTCTATATTTTAGAAATAAGGTGAAAAATTTTGGCTATTTTGCCTTAAAAGAAACAAAAGATCCATAAAAATTAACTGGATATTTGCACAGATATTGAAATATGCGATAATGGTCGCAATTTTTGAATTTATTTTCTTAAGGCAATCGCTTTTTTTATGGATACTATCGACATTCGTGGGGCTAGAACTCACAATCTTAAAAACATCAATTTAACCATTCCGCGCGATAAATTAATTGTGATTACAGGCTTGTCCGGTTCGGGCAAATCTTCTTTAGCATTTGATACGCTTTATGCGGAAGGGCAGCGCCGTTATGTGGAATCGCTTTCTGCTTATGCGCGTCAGTTCCTTTCTTTGATGGAAAAGCCGGATGTGGATTCGATTGAGGGCTTGTCGCCAGCGATTTCTATTGAGCAAAAATCCACTTCTCATAACCCGCGTTCAACCGTGGGCACTATCACCGAAATTTACGATTACCTGCGTTTGCTGTTTGCTCGCGTAGGGGAGCCACGTTGTCCAGATCATGATGTGCCATTAACAGCACAAACTATCAGTCAAATGGTGGATAAAGTTTTAAGCTTGCCTGAAGAAAGCAAAATGATGTTGTTAGCGCCTGTGGTGAAAAACCGCAAAGGTGAGCACGTTAAGCTGTTAGATAGTTTAGCGGCACAAGGTTATATTCGCGCAAGAATTGACGGTGAGATTTGTGATTTATCTGATCCGCCAGAACTTGCTTTACAGAAAAAACATACCATTGAAGTGGTGGTGGACCGTTTTAAAGTGCGGTCAGATTTAGCCACACGTTTGGCAGAATCCTTTGAGACAGCTTTAGAGCTTTCAGGCGGTACAGCAGTTGTGGCGGATATGGATAATCCTAAAGCTGAAGAATTGGTTTTCTCGGCGAATTTTGCTTGTCCACATTGTGGCTATTCCGTACCGGAATTAGAGCCTCGCTTGTTCTCATTTAATAACCCGGCAGGGGCGTGTCCGACTTGTGATGGCTTAGGTGTTCAGCAGTTCTTTGATGAAAGCCGCGTGGTGCAAAATGAAAGCATTTCCCTCGCAGGCGGTGCGGTGAAAGGTTGGGATCGTCGCAATTTCTATTACTATCAAATGCTTACCTCGTTAGCAAAACATTATAAATTTGATATTGAAACGCCATACGAAGATTTGCCTCAAAAAATTAAAGATATTGTGATGCACGGTTCAGGCAAGGAAGAAATTGAATTCCAATACATGAACGACCGTGGCGATGTGGTGATCCGCAAACATCCTTTTGAAGGGATTTTGAATAATATGGCGCGCCGTTATAAAGAAACGGAATCCATGTCTGTGCGCGAAGAGTTGGCGAAAAACATCAGCAACCGTCCTTGTGCGGATTGTGGTGGTTCGCGTCTTCGTCCAGAAGCTCGCAACGTGTATATTGGCAACATTAACTTGCCTCAAATTTCAGAGAAAAGCATTGGTGAAAGCCTTGAGTTTTTCCAAGGAATCACCTTAACCGGTCAAAAAGCACAAATTGCGGAAAAAATCCTGAAAGAGATCAAAGAGCGGTTAGAATTTTTAGTGAATGTGGGGTTGAATTATCTTTCCCTCTCTCGCTCAGCCGAGACCCTTTCGGGCGGTGAAGCACAACGTATTCGTCTTGCGAGTCAGATTGGTGCGGGCTTAGTGGGTGTCATGTATGTGTTGGATGAGCCTTCTATCGGTTTGCATCAACGCGATAATGAGCGTCTGTTAAATACGTTGATTCACTTGCGTAATTTGGGGAACACGGTGATCGTCGTGGAACATGATGAAGATGCTATTCGAGAAGCTGATCATATTATTGATATAGGTCCAGGGGCAGGCGTACACGGTGGCCAAGTGATTGCACAAGGGACAGCCAAAGAAATTATGGCGAACCCAAATTCGATTACGGGTAAGTTCTTATCGGGTGAAGAAAAAATCGAAATTCCGAAAAAACGAACCGCACTTGATAAAAGCAAACTTTTAAAATTAAAAGGTGCGACAGGGAATAATCTGAAAGGTGTGAATTTAGAGATTCCAGTGGGCTTATTTACTTGCATCACGGGGGTATCAGGTTCAGGTAAATCAACGCTAATCAATGATACGTTGTTCCCATTGGCACAAAATGCTTTAAATCGTGCGGAAAAAACGGATTTTGCGCCTTATAAATCCATTGAAGGCTTGGAATATTTCGACAAAGTGATCGATATTAACCAAAGTCCGATCGGTCGTACACCGCGTTCTAACCCGGCGACTTACACGGGATTATTTACTCCAATTCGTGAATTATTTGCGGGCGTACCAGAAGCGCGTGCACGTGGTTATAACCCTGGACGTTTTAGTTTTAACGTACGCGGTGGTCGTTGTGAAGCGTGCCAAGGTGATGGCGTGCTAAAAGTGGAAATGCACTTTTTGCCGGATGTGTATGTACCTTGTGATCAATGTAAAGGTAAACGCTATAACCGTGAAACTTTGGAGATCCGCTATAAAGGCAAAACTATTCACCAAGTATTAGATATGACGGTAGAAGAAGCCCGCGAGTTTTTTGATGCGATCCCAATGATTGCGCGTAAATTGCAAACCCTAATGGATGTAGGCTTGTCTTATATTCGTTTAGGTCAGTCTTCTACCACACTTTCAGGTGGTGAGGCACAACGCGTTAAGTTAGCAACAGAGCTTTCAAAACGCGATACCGGTAAAACCCTTTATATTTTGGATGAACCGACAACTGGTCTGCATTTTGCCGATATTAAACAACTTCTCGAAGTGTTACATCGCTTACGCGATCAAGGCAATACTATCGTGGTGATCGAACACAACTTAGATGTGATCAAAACCGCAGACTGGATTGTGGATCTTGGTCCAGAAGGGGGCAGTGGCGGTGGTCAAATCATTGCAACAGGCACCCCGGAAGAAGTCGCTAAAGTTAAAGGTTCGCATACCGCGAGATTCCTAAAAGACATTTTAGCAAAAGGCTAGAAAAACCAACCGCACTTTTGAGCATCATCAAAGTGCGGTTATTTTTTTAATGTCGATTTCCAAAAGGTGGTTTTGCGAACCAGACTATAATAAATAATGCCAAGAATGTGATAGCCGATAACCAGAAAATTTCATTAGCGCCAATAATAAAGCCCTGAGCTGTGATTTGTCTGGCGAGGTATGAGGCTGTTTGTTGTTCGTTTAAACCAAAACTTGCCATCGTCTGGAAGAACTGTTGGGAAATTGGATTATATGGAGTAATCGCTTCCGTGAGTTGAGTATGATGCACAGCTTCACGGTTATACCACATAAATGTTGTGAGGGATGTTCCTACCGAACCAGCAAGGGTTCGAAGGAAATTAAATAAACTCGATGCCGAAGCCATTTTTTCGGGTGGTAAACCTGAGAGCGTAATGGTTGTCAGCGGCATAAAGAAGCAAGCAACCGCTAAACCTTGCACAAATTGTGGCAAGGCAACATCGGCAAAGGTCATCCCAGGCTCAAAGGTCACAGCTCGCCAATAAAAGGTCAGGGCATAAACCATAAAGCTGATTGTGACTAAAATTCGCATATCAATTTTATGCCCTAATTTACCGATGATTGGCGAAAGTAAAATCGGGAATAATCCCACTGGGGCGGCTGCGAGCCCAGCCCAAGTCGCGGTGTAGCCATAAACTTGTTGGAGTAGAAGTGGGATAAGTACAACAGACCCCAAATACACTAAAAAAGCGAGACTAGTTGAAAGGCAGCCTACGCTAAAGTTGCGTGATTTGAAAAGTGAAATATCTACAACGGGATTGTCATCCGTCAGTTCCCAAATAGTGAGTGCGATCAAACACACAACCGCAATCACGGTGAGAACAATAATCTCCGTTGAATTAAACCAATCTTGCTCTCTTCCTTGGTCCAGCATTAATTGCAAGCAGCCTACGCCAAGAACTAATAAAACAAGCCCAACGGTATCAATAGGTTGGTGAGATATTTGGCTTTCTCTATCGCCTAGAATTTTCCAACTCATTAAGACGACGGCCAATCCAATGGGAACATTGATGAAAAAGATCCAACCCCAATGAATGTTATCGCTGATCCAGCCGCCTAAAATGGGCCCAAAAATAGGAGCGACTACCACGGTCATTGACCAAAAAGCCAGCGCCATGCCTCGTTTTTTAGGCGGATAGTTATTGAGTAATAAACTTTGCGAAAGAGGGATGATTGGACCAGCAACAGCGCCTTGGATAACGCGGCAAATAATCAACATTTCCAAACTGTGTGAAATGCCACAAAGCCAAGAGGCAAGGACGAAAAGTAAGGTTGAGATTAAAAATAACCGCACTTCGCCGAAACGTTTTGCCAGCCAACCGGTGATAGGAATTGAGATTGCATTGGCTACACCGAACGAGGTGATGACCCATGTGCCTTGGCTGGACGATGCCCCTAAATCACCAGCAATAGTAGGAATAGCAACGTTAGCGATGGTGGAATCCAACACCTGCATAAAAGTCGCAAGCGAGAGCGCTAACGTGAGAATAACCAGTGCACCGCCTTGTACCGGCGAAAAATGAGATTGCGACATCGTGAAACCTAATAGCTATTGTCGCGAATAATGGATTCGATCAAATTATTGACCGCACTTTCATCATATTGCAGCACATTCGTGGAATAAAGCGTTGTAGCTGGCGCTTGGTCACGCAAGGTTTCACCTTGGCTATCACTTACATCCACTTTCACGGTGGCAGAAAGCCCAATGCGTAATGGGTTTTCAGCTAGTTGTTGCGGATCTAATTGAATACGCACAGGCACACGTTGCACCACTTTGATCCAGTTACCGGTCGCATTTTGAGTAGGCAATAATGAGAATGCACTGCCTGTACCCATTTCGATTCCCACCACTTTACCATCAAAGGTTTTATCCTTTCCGTAGAGATCAAAGTGAATTTTAACCGGTTGACCAATTCGCATATGGGTTAATTGTGTTTCTTTAAAGTTGGCATCTAACCACATTTGATCGGTATTCACCACTGCCATTAATGCCCCACCAACAGAAACCGCTTGTCCTACTTGCGCATTGCGACGAGCTACATAGCCTTTAATTGGACTACGGATTTTCGTGCGTTCTAAATTCAACCAAGCTTGTTTCAAATTACTGACCGCACTTTGAATTTGCGGTTGTTCATTTAAAGGACCGTCTAACAATAAGGCTTGATTGGCTTCAAGTTGGTTTTGTGAGGTGGTTAAGTTTGCTTTCGCCAGTTCAACGGCTTCTTTGGCGTGTTGGAAAGATTCTTTATCGATAGCCCCATCTTTTACCAATTGAACGCGACGGTTCAAGTTTCCTTGTGCTTGAGCAAGGGTAATTTCATTTGCACGAACGGCGGATTTCAATTGTTTTACGGTGTAATTTAGTTGGGAAATTTGGCGAACGGCATTGGCTAAATTGCTTTTAGCTTGCTCAAAGCTCAATTTGGCATTGGTGTCATCTAACTCTAATAACACATCGCCCGCTTGTACGGGATCCATATTATCAACATTAATTTTCGAAATATTTCCTGCTACTTGTGCCGAAACCATCACCTGATTGCCGCTCACATAGGCATCTTCCGTTTCTTCAAAGCCTTTAATAAAGAAATACCAATAAGCCACAGAGCCGACCGAAATCAGAAGAAGCAAAAGAATAAAAATGGAAAGCCCTTTTTTACGTTGTTGAGATTTATTATTTGAGGAAGTTTGTGTATCTGTTTGTTGATCGGACATAATGCGAGCCTTATGAGAAAATGCTGAAGTAAAAAAGGCTTCAGTCTATAAAATATGAATGTTTGTTCATTATGAACGTGAATTAGAATTATTTCAAGAATGACCGCACTTGTTGAGATAAAAGTGCGGTCAATTTCAATGACGTTTTTTCATAACAAACAGGTGTCGGTATTGTTAAAGCAGAGAGTGGGATTTTGTTATAGTATTTGGATATAAAAGCAAAATTAATATGTGTTTGTTTTTTAGGATAATTTATTTACATACATTTACATAAATTATATTGAAAATGCCTAGATTTTATTAAGCGTGTGTTAGATAATAGGGATTCGTCTCTGCTTGGGCGTTTTGAGGCAGGCTCATAGTTTTATAATAGTTAAATTTATGCAAGGGAGTTTTATTTTTTTATGAATAAGATCTTTAAAGTAATTTGGAATCGTACTACTCAGTCGTTGGTGGTGACGTCTGAGTTGGCGAAAGGTGCAGCTAAAGCATCATGTGAGAATAATAACCAGGAAAATAAAACTTCCTTTGGAAGAATTTTTAAGTTATCAGCATTATCTTTATTACTTTTAGATGTAACGGGTATTGCATATGCAGCAATTCCTGAAGGTACTGTAACTAGAACCGCTGGTCAAGCTGTTGCTATTGGTAGCGGAAGTTGGACTGATGCACCAGGAGCCGTTGTTGTTGGAGCCTCATCAAAAGCAACAGGAGGCGTTAAAGGTATTGCTATTGGTCATACTGTTGTGGCAAATGGTCAAGATGCAATTGCTATAGGTTCTAACTCTCAAGCAGTAACTCAGGGGGCTGCTTTGGGGCGTTTAGCGAATGCGGGTAGTAGTGCTACGGCATTGGGTAACCAAGCGACAGCAAGTGGTACAAGTTCAGTTGCAGCGGGTGATGGTGCAAATGCCAAAAATGCTAATGATGTTGCGTTAGGTGCTGGTTCGGTTACGGGAAGTCGCAATGCATTAACTTCAATTACAATTAATGGAACTGAAGTTGGTAATAATGGTGAGTCGAGTGGAACAGCTGTTTTAGCAGTAGGTAACAGCACAGCTGCTAGACAGGTTCAATACGTTTCAGCAGGCTTAATTAGCGCAGATTCTACTGA
>CAKAQT010000041.1:0-8435 GCA_916720325.1 Parahaemophilus parainfluenzae | reverse complement strand
CAATTCCTAAAATCACTTTAATAGGTTGAATGGAAAGTAAGCTTGCTTCAGTGCCACTAAGTTTCCCTTTGGCATAACCGAGATTTGCTGTAAATTTCCAACCTTGCGGAATAGCTGAAATAATCTGATCTAAATTAACTTTACTCGTGAATTCCACACCAGAAATACGAGCTCGGTCAATGTTAACTGCTTTCTGAGCGATTGTTGTGTAATAAGCTTGTTGACCATAACTTGCACTATAGGCATTGTAATAGGGGTTACGTTTTTTATAAGTTGATTCTTGCTCAGTTAAGAAGTTTTTATAACGAGTATGATAAAACGTTAACCCAAATGAGCCTAATCGATGCTCAGCTTGAATATAAATAGATTGATTTAGTGCTTGTTCAGCTTTTAAATCAGGGTTTGGTATCCAGTTACCGGCAGGATGTTCGAAAGAGAAATACATCTCTGAAGCAGTTGGAATACGGAAACCAGTAGAAATGTTATAGCCGATCTTCCAAATATCAGTCAGCTGAGCATCTAATCCCAATGAGCCACTTAAGCTTTGGAAAGTGTTTGATGCAGGTTTACTGCTACAAGCCCTGCAAAAAGCTTTTAAATCTTGTGGTACTAATTCATCCCAATCATAACGAATACCTAATTGACTAGAAAAGATATCATTCCATATCACATTGTCTTGTAATTGAGCAAAGAAAGAACGAGTTCTGACCGGGTGCTGAATTGATTCATTATCTTTTGCACTGCTACCATCTGTATTTATATTTGGATATTCATGATCATTCCGATTATCAAAATCTTTTTGTGAAATACCGGTTCTTAGCGTAAATTGATGGCTACCAAATCTAGTTTCCCATGGCATGAGATCGGCTCGCAGAGAGGCTCTCATAAAGCGACTATTCATGCTGGTATCCTGAATTTCGATTAAATCTTTTCCTGAATATGCAGTAAAATCAGCATTATAGCGATATCCGCCTTTATAGTTTTTTGAGCCAATATTTGTTTTTTGAAAATCTAATTCTGTTTTTAGGTAACTTAACCATTTACTGTTTTCTGGAAAATATTCGTAGGCAATATTGGCATTATAGCGTTTACTTATATCATTGGATTCACGCCAGAGCCCTGCCAGCTGGTAAGATTTTTCATCAACAAAGTTATTTGCTTTTTGAGCATTAAATGATGCACTTACACGTTGTGTCTGCGTAATAAAATAGCCAATTTTAGCTAAGTAGCTATGGTTTTTATGATGTGATGGGTCTGGGATGCCGCGAGCGTTACCTACGATATCTTGACCTTTTCCATGGCTTTTCATTTCATATCCATGGCGATAGGAATAGAGTAAGGTTGCATCAAATTTGTCATCTTTATAAGCAACACCCAAAGTATGTGTCCATTCGCTATTTTTGCTGGCATAACCATTTTTAAGCAATACACCCCATTTTTTATTTGGCAGAATGATATCATCAGCACCTAAGGTTCGATAGTTAACGGAACCGCCTATTGCTCCACTACCTGAATTGAAAGAATCTGCTCCTCGCATAATATCAATACCCTGTACTAATTCTGGATCGATACTTAGACGGGAGCTATTAAAATTACCGTAACGTGCGTATAGTGAATTTTCTTCTGATTCGGGTAAATTGACGCCATCAACACTGATGCCAACACGATTTCCTTCAACGCCACGCATTGCAAAACCTTTGTTACGACGACCATTATCACTAATGCCAACATCAGTGGCGTAACGAACTAAGTCATAGTTATCAGAAATCAGTTCTTCTTGAATTGCTTTACGCGTTTTTTTTATTTGATTTGCTTTGAGCTCAGAAGCATTGGCATTAACAGTAATTGTATCTAATGTAGTTTGCTCTTCAGCGTAAGCGTGCGCAGCAAAAGCGACACAAAGTGCACCTAAAGAAAGGGGAAATTTATGAATCATATTTTTACCTGAAATATTATTTTGATTTAGTAGAATCTGGAGCAAAGTTTACAAAATTTAAATAAATCTTACAATGGTATTGAAAATTATTTTCATTTCATTTAAATTGTGTGAAGTCATCATTTAGTCTAAAAAAAACAAGATAATAAGGATCTTTTTTATGAGCAAAATTAAACTTTCCATCATTGCGCTTTCATGTGTTATGGCATTAGGTGCTTGTTCTTCTAGTTCAAAAGGAGGTTCAGATAATTCTGAGCAGATTCGTCAAGCAGAGATTGAACTAAATCAAAGAATAGCCGAAGCAAATAAGAAAGCTGAAGCTGCTGTGAAAAAAGCCGAAGCAGCAATTAAAACGGCAAAAAATAATAGCGACCAAACTGAAGCTGAAAAAAAAGCCGCTGAAGAAAGATTGAAACAACTTGAAAATTTACAAGCTGATGAAAAAGCACGTATTCCTCTAAGTGATAAGATTTTTGGCGGGATTAGTGGTGAGATGAAAGATGTCATTTCTGGTGGGGTTTTAATTGGAGAAGAAAATGAGGCAAGCCGCCCATTAGCTCGTGATGTGCGAGATCTTACGATAATTGATGAATCAGGTAAATTAGTTGATATTAATATCTTGAGAAGAGCTGGAGATATTGATCCATGGACTTATGAAGAATATGACGATTTATATAATCTTCGAAAAGAAGGGCAAACTATTTTAAGTAATAGTAATTTACAATCAAGCGCATTTGGTACCTATGTTGATAAATTAACAGGTAATCAATATTTCTATGCGCAAGGTTTACCAACAGCAGTAACACAAATTCCTAAAACAGGATTAGTAGAGTATAAAGGTGGAGCTGTTTATAAAAAAGATGGCAACCAAAATTATAGCGAGATTAGTGAAATGAAAGCTACAGCTGATTTTGCTAATAAAGTCATTGATATTAATATTACGGAAAAAGCTAATGCCGTACCAGGTATGAATTTTGGCGGTAAAATTACGGGTAATAGCTTTGCTGGTGAAGTAAATGGCATTAAAACCCAAGGTGGTTTCTTTGGTGAAAATGCACAAGAAATGACAGGCTTATTTACGAATGAAGCAGATCAGTCTCGTGGTGCATTCGGTGGTATTAAGCAATAACATCTAATCACAAATAATAAAAGGGCGAACATGATGTTCGCCCTTTTTTAGATATCTTGAATCACTAATTGTAACGCATGGCGTTGGAATTGTTTTGCTTTACGGTGTTTTAAGCGTCGTAAACGTAAGTTACGTGAAGCAGAGATATCTCTTGATGCTTTTTTCTTTAAAAAAGTTTTTCTTTTTAACATCTTTTTCTCCTTGTTTTCTTTGAGTTCAATAAAAACGTTGCTTTTTCTGACCGCACTTACTCTGTCGCAGTCGCTTGGTTTTCTTGAACGCGATGATAATTCACAATACTGTTCATGTAACGGCGGATATTCTCGACATATTGGTAGGCTTCATAGCCGCGAGCGTAGCCATATTTTAAGTTTGAATAATGACGCTTTTCTGATAATAGTTGAAGATTATTTTTTACATCTAACCAGTTATCAGGATTGCCACCTAATTTTTTAGTTAGTCGACGAGCATCTAAAATATGCCCTAATCCCATATTATATGCTGCTAAAGAATACCAAATTCGATCCTCTTCTGGAATACTGTCTGGCATTTGGTCGAGTAGCCAATGCAGATATTCTGATCCTGCCTTAATACTTTGTTCGGCATCCGTGCGATTATTAATATTCATCCGCACAGCCGTATCTTTGGTGAGCATCATCATTCCACGTACGCCAGTTGGAGAGGTGGCATAAGGGTCCCAATGCGATTCTTGATAGGCCACCGCGGCTAATAATCGCCAGTCTAAATTCCCTTTGTATTTTTCAAAGAGCGGTTGATATTGAGGGAGAATTTTTTCAACTGCCTCTAAATAAGCCTGAGTATCTACATAGTCAAAGGCAGTAATATGGCGGAAATATTTTTCCTCAATACGATCAATTAATCCTGTTTCAATGGCATTATTCATAAAATCCAACAAGCCTGCTTGTAGCTCATTATAGGATTGATTGGAAAGATACCAATGCACGGTCATTTCATCGGTTAAGTCAAATGCAATTGCTAAGTTAGGACGAATTTGTTGTGCTGCTGCCACGTCAATACTGTTTGCAATGGTATAAGGAATTTTACCTTCCGCCACTTGAATCAATAATTCCTCTTGGGTCAACTGCTTGTTATTCTGCCATTTTAGTGCAGGAAGTTTTTTCTGTGCAAGGGATAGTAATTTTTCTAAGTCTTCCCCTGCAGAAATAATAATTTCTTGCTGGACTTGCGCTAAATCTTTCGGGCGATTTTCACCTTTTTTATACACAAGCTGCCAAGAGGCGGAAGTATAAGATGGCCCTAACTGAAATTTTTCTGCCCGTTGAGGCTGGAACAAAAGATTCGCAGCGGCGATATCAATATTATTGTTCTCTAATTCATTAAAAAGTTGATCGTTATTTTCTAAGGTTTTAATTTGTAAGCGAACCCCTAAATAATCAGCAAAGTTTTTTGCTAATTCGTATTCCAAGCCTGATTCGCCTTCATTCCCAATAAAATAGTAAATGGGATTATTAATGGTGCCGACAATCAAGCTACCACGATTTTTGATCGTGGTGTAAGGGTTTTGCTCCGATTGCATAATTTTTTGCCAAGGGAAGACCATATCAATTGCCCAAAGTAATAATGCAAAAGCAGCAATAATACGTAAAAATAGACCTTTCAATAGATAAACCTTATAAATTGAGATAAGAGACGATTGTAACGAGAATTAAGACAATAAAAAAGCCCCTTTTACTTCAAGGGGCTGTTAAATAAGGATTAACGTTGGCGATCTCGGCGACCACGTTCATTAAAAGTGCGGTCGTTTTTATCGTTAAATTTACGCTGACGACGTTCACCGTTACGTTCACCACGGAAGCGATCTTGACCACGGTCTCCACGTTCATTACGGCGACCTTTTCCACCAAAGTCATTGCCAGCACGTCTATTGTCTGACTGTGCTGCGCCCATAAAGCTCATTTGCATTTGTTTATTTAAAACGCGCGTTTTACCGAATTGTTGAAGCAATTCTTTTGGCATGCCTTGTGGTAATTCAACGGTAGAGTAGTCATCATAAAGTTTGATATGGCCAATATAACGGCTGTTAATATCACCTTCATTTGCGATCGCACCTACGATATGACGCACTTCTACACCATCCGCACGACCCACTTCGATACGATATAAATCCATCGGTTGTGGTGTGCCGTAGCCTTTACGTTCACCACGACGTTCAGCCGAACGTGGATTTTCACGACGATCACCGCGATCATTACGGTCACGACGACGTTTATCCATTGGTGGATCTGGTGGAAGAATGAGTTTTTGTTTACCTTGAAGCAACATCAACATGGCCGCAGCAATATCTTCTTGATCCTGATCTGCGGTGAATAAATCTTCCAATAGGCTGCGATACATTTCGAGATCGTGATGTTCCAATTGTTTAGTAATCTTGTCTTGGAATTTTTTACGACGACAAGCTTGTAACACTTCATGATTTGGCAATTCAACTTCATTGATTGGTTTTTTCATCAAGTGTTCGATATTACGAAGTAAACGGCGTTCACGTGGTTCAACGAATAATAATGCACGACCAGAACGACCTGCACGACCGGTACGGCCAATACGGTGAACATAAGACTCTGCATCAAGCGGGATGTCATAGTTCACTACAAGGCTGATTCGTTCAATATCGATACCTCGCGCAGCCACATCAGTTGCAACCACGATATCAAGGCTACCATTACGTAAGCGATCTAAGGTTTGCTCACGTAATTGCTGAGTCATATCACCGTTTAATGCCGCAGCACGGAAACCGTGTTTTTCTAATAATTCGGTCACATCAAGTGTACCCGTTTTAGTACGGGTAAAAATGATTGCTGCATCAAACTCTTCCACTTCTAAGAAACGTAATAATGCATCATTTTTACGGAAACCTTGAACATACCAACAATTTTGCTCAATATCTGGCGCATTATCGTTATTTACTTTGATTTTCACTTCTTGTGGATTGTTCATGAAGCGTTTTGTGATACGACGAATTGGCTCAGGCATGGTTGCTGAGAAAAGGGCAGTTTGGTGCTCTTCCGGTAATTCAGCCATAACGGTTTCTACATCATCAATAAAGCCCATACGAAGCATTTCATCTGCTTCATCAAGTACGATTGCTTTTAATTCAGATAGATTTAATGTGTTACGACGGATGTGATCCAAAATACGACCTGGTGTACCCACAACAACTTGTGCACCTTGTTTTAATGCACGTAATTGAATGTCATAACGTTGACCACCATAAAGGGTCACGATATTGATGCCTTTGGCATATTTCATGAAATGTTCGCAAGCATCAGCAACTTGAATGGCAAGTTCACGCGTTGGTGCCATCACCAATAATTGTGGATGTTTTGCGGCAGGATCAATTTTTGCCAAAATAGGTAAAGAGAATGCGGCAGTTTTACCACTACCGGTTTGTGCCATACCAAGTACATCTCTGCCTTCTAGAAGAGCAGGAATACAAGCTTGTTGGATTGGCGAAGGTGTTTCAAAACCAAGGTCAGAAACGGCTTTTAGAATGAATTCAGGCAAGCCTAAATCATTAAAAGTGATTTTGTCTGTCATTAAAATACTCGAATGTAAGTAAGGAAAGCTCAATTTCGCTTTCAGGTTTATTTGTTACACAAGAAAGAGGCAAGTCTAAAAAACAGCAGTTTTTGTGACCGCACTTTTTTCTTCTTTTTCGTCGTCAGTTTGAGCCGGTTTCAATTTCATCAGCTCTAACACGGCAAAACGATACTCAACAAAGTTATATACCTGATTCGCAATAGCGAGTTTGAATAAAGCCGCAGCTTCATCAATTTGCCCCAAATTGAGTTTTTGTTTTGCTAGATAAAAGTAGGTTTCGGTTAATATTTCTGCATATTGTTGTGAGTTTTCTGCAAATTTGGTTGCCCGTTCTTGCAAGTCACTCACGGAAATATTACCTAAATAGTATTGAACGATATTTGTTCCCCAGAAGTCCTTAGATAGCCCTTTAGCTCGTTCAACAAGGTTGGCATGGGCTTCTTGTGGTTTTAATTTTTGTTCGTTCAAATAGAGCCAGAGTACGCGATAGGGATCTTTGGTATCGGCTTCATAAAACTTCATCAAATCGTCTTCAGCAAGATTATAGCGTTCGACGTAATAAAAATTTAAACCACGATTAAGATGGGTATAGTCATAACTTGGGTCCAATTCAAACACCGCATTAAAGGTTTCTAATGCACTGTCGTAATCTTCTTCAAGTAATAAGTAAAGCCCTAAATAATTGTAAACAGAAGCCATCTTTGGCTGTAACGCGAGGGCTTGTGTAAAGTCATAACGTGCGAGGCCCCATAAACCGAGGGAATCATATAAAACGCCACGTTCAAAGTGAAGCGTCGCCCGTTCTTCATTACTCATTTTTCCAACTAATAAAACCTGCCCGATTCGGGTAATCATCACTTCTTGTTCGAAGTGCGTATTCGGCGTTTGATCCGCAAGCACGACTTTATTTGGTGCGACAAACACGTTTCCCGATTGCACACAACCGGAAATAAATAAAGTCAGACTTAGGCTAGATAATGAAACTAGAAAACGGAATAACCGAAAATACTGCATTGTTTTATAAGTTAGTTTGATAATCAAAACGGGTGTGTAAATTTAATTCACACACCCTGTGAGATTATTCTTGTTCTTCTGAAATGTCTTCTGCTGGTGCAGATTCTGCTTCAGTTTCTTGTTTTGGTGCAAGATCTTTCATGGTTAAGCGGATACGACCTTGGCGATCGATTTCAACCACTTTAACAGTCACTTCTTGACCCACTTGAAGATAATCACTCACTTTCTCTACACGTTCTTCAGCGATTTGAGAAATATGAACTAAACCTTCTTTATTTCCTACGATAGCCACGAATGCACCGAAATCAGCAAGACGAGTCACTTTACCTTTGTAAATTGCGCCCGCTTCAACTTCAGCAACGATTTCTTCAATACGTGCCATCACATTTTTCGCTGCACTGCTATCTACTGCGGCGATTTTCACTGTACCATCATCATCGATATCGATAGAAGTACCAGTTTCTTCAGTTAATGCACGGATAGTTGCACCACCTTTACCGATAACATCTTTGATTTTCTTCGGATCAATTTTCATGGTGTGAATACGCGGCGCGTAGTCAGAAATATCCGCACGTGGTGCAGGGATTGCTTGTTCCATTACGCCAAGAATGTGCATACGTGCACCTTTTGCTTGGTTTAATGCAATTTGCATAATTTCAGGGGTGATACCTTCAATTTTGATATCCATTTGAAGTGCGGTGACACCTTCACGTGTACCAGCTACTTTAAAGTCCATATCACCTAAGTGGTCTTCATCACCTAAGATATCTGAAAGAA
>CAKAQT010000040.1:0-8496 GCA_916720325.1 Parahaemophilus parainfluenzae | reverse complement strand
CATTTCAGTCACATAGTCTGCACGGAACTCAAATTTAGCACCGTGATAGCTTGCTACAATGGGTTCTTTAATCGCTGCATCATATTCTGCTTTTGTGATCTTGTTTTCATCTAACATTCGGCTTAAAACCACATTTCGACGTTCTTCCGCACGTTTTGGCGAATACAGTGGATTCATGGTAGAAGGCGCTTTTGGCAAGCCAGCAATGATCGCCATTTCAGAAAGCGTTAATTCATCTAAGTTTTTACCAAAGTAGGTTTGAGCGGCGGCTGCGACGCCGTAAGAACGATACCCAAGGAAAATTTTATTCAAATAAAGTTCTAAAATTTCTTGTTTACTTAAGGCATTTTCAATTTCGATCGCTAATACTGCTTCGCGAGCTTTACGAATAATGGTTTTTTCTGGGGTTAAGAAGAAGTTACGCGCGAGCTGTTGCGTGATGGTACTAGCCCCTTGAGATGCTCCGCCATTGTTGACGGCAACAAAAATCGCACGAGCAATACCGACAGGGTCTAAACCGTGATGTTCATAAAAACGGCTATCTTCCGTTGCTAAGAAGGCATCTTGCAGACGCTGAGGCACATTTTCTAATTTCACTGGAATACGGCGTTGTTCACCGACTTCACCGATTAATTTGCCATCAGCCGTATAGATTTGCATCGGTTGTTGCAACTCAACGGTTTTTAGGCTCTCAACCGATGGTAAGGAGGATTTTAAGTGAAAATACAGTACACCACCGGCGACTAACCCCAGTATACATATCGTAAATAGGGTACTTAATATTAATTTTGCGATCCGCATCGTAAAATTCTCTCTGGTTTAATGAATATTCAAAAAATCAAAATTATGATCTTGGCTGCTAAGTATAAAAGATTAATCCCTTAAAGAATAGGAAAGAATATGGGAATTGCTCATAGAAAGCAGCGAAAACAACAAATTGGTGTGAGTAAACAACAAGATAACCTCTATTTTGTTTGGCTAGATGAATTCCACAAAGTTCAATCTATTTGCTTGAATGGACAACAAAAGGACATTTTTTCCCAGTTATTGCCTCATTTACCACAAAAAACGAATCAATGTTGTTTTATCGGCGCCATTTCACCCCATTTAACTTGGTCTAAAACGCTTATTTTACCGCAAACTCTCAATGTCCAGGAATGTGAACAACAATGTCGTTTCATTTTGCAAAAAGAATTACCGATTCCGTTGGATGAATTATGGTTTGATTATCTGACCACGCCATTAAAACAAGGTTTTCGTTTGGATATCACGGCGATTCGAAAAGAAAGTGCCAATGCAGAATTAGCAAAATATTTGCCGCTAAAATTGACCGCACTTGATTTACTGAATCACAGCATTTTGCGTGCATTTTATGCCATTTTAGGGCAAGAGCCGACTAACACCTTATTTTTATATCAAGATCAACAAGGTTGTCTCGCCGTTTGTGAACGCTTACAACAACGACAAGTCTTGCAATCTCAAAGTGATTTATCTGAGCTTTATCAACAATTTATCCAGCGTTTTCCTGAAACAATAGAACAGATTTATGTGTATCAAACGACCGATATATTAAATTCACGCACAATCGAATTACTGCCTCAGGATTGGCTGCGAATTGAAACAGATTTACCTTTCATCGCTTTAGGCAATGCACTCTGGCAAACCGATTTAAAGCTAGTGGATTTATCCTCAAAAACACCCGCACTTTTACCTCTAATTAATCGGGAGAGTGATGATGTTAAGCCTTAATTTATTGCCTTGGCGTTTAGAACAACATCAAAAGGCTTTTTGGCGCTTTATGTGGCAAGGATTAATTTGGTTAGCTTGCTCTATTTTGATTGTTGTTGGTTTGAGTCACCTTAATGAACAACAAGCACAAACCCTAAATCAGACAAAAGAAAAACTTGTGCAAGTCACCAATCAAGTCCATCAGAAACGCATTCAAGTTCAACAACTACAAAGTAACTTAAAAGAAATGAATGAGTTGACTGAAATGGAGACGGAATATGTGTATCGAATGCTTAATTTATTAACTGAGTTGCCCTTACAACAAGGTGAGTTAGATGAATTTACGCTCAATGCTAAGCAACTTGTCCTTTCCGGCATGACAGAAAGCCAACAAGAGTTTGAAGCAATACATCAATTTCTTAAACATCATTTTACAGAGGTTAACTTAACTAAGTTTCAGCCAGTGCAACAGCAGTTATTCTTTCAATTTGATATTCAGTTATCGGAGCCTGTGCAATGAGGAACCTTATCAATGAGATTGTTCAAAAAACTGCACAAGGTTGGTTGGGTAAATGGCTTCGATTACCTCAAATAGTCCATGCTGCCTTTTGGTTGTGTGCATTAAGTGCGGTTATTTTCTTACCTATTTTTCGTTACGTTGAAAATAGCAGTGAACGACATCGACTTGATGCAGAATTGAGTTTGCAACAACAAGAGTGGGATAAACAGGAAAAGATTTTACAAACGTTAAGACAAAAGTCAGACAGCCGACAACTTTCTCCAGAATTAGCTAATTCTGTGTTGCCGATCAATCAGCATGTTCAGGCATTGTTAAATGGGCGACTTCGAGCGTTGGATTTGCGTTGGGATTTTTCTCAACATACGTTGTTGCATTTGTCATTACAAGGCTATTTTGTCGATTTACAACAATTTTTGACCGCACTTTTAAACGATGTTCCTAAACTTTCCTTAACGCAATTAAACATTGAAAAATTAGATGAAGAGGAAAATGCTTCTATTACATGTGAGTTAATTTTCCAATTAAATAAGGACAAATAATGAAAAAGCTCTTCTTAATCTTGATAGCGTTTTTTTCTGTATCAGTATTTTCGCAAGATCCTTTTGATCGTAAACAAAGAGAACAAACCGAATATCCAAAAGAGGGGCTCACCCTACCACCGGTGTCGACTTGCGTATATTCGGAGCCGAGACTGGCGGAGGAAAGCCCATTGGCTCAGCTACATATTGTGGGTGTCGTGCAATACAGTAAACAGGCAGAAGTGTTATTTAATGATGATGGACATATTCTTTCTGTTCAAGTCGGGCAGAGAATTGGGAAGGAAGGCTATTTAATTGAAAAAGTGAGTAAAAACAGTGTGACGCTTCAAGGTTATAAAGCCGGGCAATGTGAACAAACAACCTCAATTATCATGAGATTTTAAAATGGTAAAGCATAAAATAAAAACAAAGTGCGGTCAGTTTTTAATGTGTTTTTTGATCCTATGGACAACTTACTCAGCAGCAGAAAATCGCATCTTTTCACTTCGCTTAAAACAGGCGCCAATGGTGGCGACACTCCAACAACTTGCTCTTGAGCAAAATGCCAATTTAATGATTGATGATGAGCTAGAAGGAACGCTTTCATTGCAATTAGATAACGTGGATTTTGATCGTTTATTGCGTTCTGTGGCAAAAATCAAAGGGCTCTCTTTTTATCAAGAAAATGATATTTATTATTTGGGTAAGCCTTCTCAACATGAACAATATGCAGAGAAAATGACAGAACCGATGACGATTAGCGGAGAAAGTTTGATTAGTGAAACACCACTTGTGAGTACAACGGTTAAACTGCATTTTGCCAAGGCCTCTGATGTGATGAAATCTTTAACAACTGGTAGTGGTTCTTTGCTTTCACCTAGTGGCACAATTACCTTTGATGATCGAAGCAATGTGTTACTGATTCAGGATGATGCACGTTCTGTCAAAAATATCAAAAAATTGATTGCAGAGCTGGATAAACCTATTGAGCAAATTGTCATTGAAGCACGTATTGTGACGATTACCGATGAAAGCCTGAAAGAATTAGGTGTGCGTTGGGGTATTTTTAATCCTACTGAGGCAGCCCATCGAGTGGGGGGCAGTTTAGATGCGAATGGGTTTAGCAATATCAGTAATAATTTAAACGTGAATTTTACGACAACGGTCACGCCAGCTGGCTCATTAGCTCTTCAAGTAGCCAAAATTAATGGTCGATTATTAGACCTAGAATTGACCGCACTTGAACGTGAAAATAACGTAGAAATTATAGCGAGTCCTCGCTTACTCACGACCAACAAAAAAAGCGCAAGTATTAAACAAGGGACAGAAATTCCTTATGTGGTGACAAATGGGAAAAATGACACGCAGTCAGTGGAATTTCGAGAAGCAGTGTTGGGGTTGGAAGTCACACCGCATATTTCGAAGGATAATAATATTTTATTGGATTTATTAGTGAGTCAAAATTCCCCGGGGAATCGCGTGGCTTACGGGCAAAATGAAGTCGTATCTATTGATAAACAAGAAATCAATACGCAAGTTTTTGCCAAAGATGGGGAAACAATTGTATTGGGTGGTGTATTCCACGATACGATCACGAAAGGTGTCGATAAAGTACCATTATTGGGCGATATTCCAGGTATTAAGCGCTTATTTAGTAAGGAAAGTGAACGTCATCAAAAACGAGAACTCGTCATTTTTGTGACACCTCATATTTTAAAACAAGGTGAAAGAATGGAAATGGCTAAGAAAGAAAAGCATTTTAAGCAAGTTGAAAAAGCGAAAAAATAAAGTGCGGTCAATTTCTTTTATGTTTTCCCATTTTTTTCAGTTTAGCTGTGTGCATTGCAAGCGATCTATTCATCTTGGTCGGAATGGATTGTGCAGTCGATGTCAGAAGCAAATTAAAACTTTCCCTTATTGTGGGCGATGTGGTTCACCCTTGCAGCATTATGCAATGGGCTGTGGACATTGTTTGAAAAATGAACCTGCTTGGGATCGTATTGTGATTATTGGGCATTACCTTGAACCGCTTTCTTCACTTATTCATCGTTTTAAATTCCAAAAACAGTTTTGGTTAGATCGCAGTTTATCGCGTTTGCTTTATCTTGCGGCGCGAGAGGCGAGACGAACGCATGGACTCTCGCTGCCACAGGCGATTATTCCTGTGCCGTTATATCATTTTCGACAATGGCAACGCGGTTATAATCAGGCGGATTTATTAGCGAATTGGCTGAGCCGTTGGTGTGATGTGCCTAACTGCCATCATGTGGTGAAACGGATTAAACATACCCATACTCAGCGAGGTTTAACGGCGAAAGATCGACGACACAATCTTAAAAATGCTTTTGCAGTGAATACCCAAAAGCCTTTTCCTTATGAACGCATTGCGTTGGTGGATGATGTGATTACAACCGGCTCAACGTTGACAGAGATAGCCAAACAGCTTCGAAAATTAGGTGTAAAAGAAATTCAAGTATGGGGCTTAGCTCGAGCCTAAAATCTAATAAAGATAGGATTTGCCTATATCTATAAAAATAGGAATAAATGTAGAAAAAATTGCCGTATAGGAGTATCATTCTCGATATATTGCATCAAGTATTAGGACTTTATTTATGGAACAAATTTTTATTTCAGAGGCTGCACAAGCACATTTTCGGAAACTTTTAGATACACAAGAAGAAGGTACAAATATTCGTATTTTTGTTGTGAATCCTGGTACGCCTGGAGCAGAATGTGGCGTGTCTTATTGTCCGCCAAATTCAGTTGAAGCGACTGATACTGAAATGAAGTATGGTACGTTCTCTGCATTTGTAGATGAAATCAGCTTACCGTTTTTAGAAGATGCAGAAATTGATTATGTAACAGAAGAGCTTGGTGCTCAACTCACTTTAAAAGCACCTAACGCAAAAATGCGTAAAGTTGCAGATGATGCGCCTTTAATTGAGCGCGTAGAGTATGTGATCCAAACACAAATTAACCCACAATTAGCCAGCCATGGCGGTAAAATCACGTTAATTGAAATTACTGATGATGGTTATGCTGTTCTACAATTCGGTGGTGGCTGTAATGGTTGTTCAATGGTTGATGTCACTTTAAAAGACGGGGTAGAGAAACAGTTAGTTTCGCTCTTCCCGAATGAATTAAAAGGTGCAAGAGACGTAACAGAACACCAACGTGGTGAACATTCTTATTATTAAGAATAGAAGATAAAAAAGGGCGAATTATTCGCCCTTTTATTTTTTAAGTAGCAGACAATTTCTGTAACAATCTATCCATGGCTCGATATCCTAGCGCTTCTGCTAAATGAGATTGTTGTATCTCTTTTTCACCATTCAAATCGGCAATTGTACGTGAGACTTTCAAAATCCGATGATAGGCTCTCACTGAAAGCCCGAGTTTATTTAAAGCATTCTCTAGAAATAGCGCATCTTTATCTTGTAATTTACAATCCCGTTCAATTTCTTTGCTTGAAAGATACGCATTGATTTTACCGGCTCGAGCAAGTTGAATTTCCCTCACTTTTAACACTTTTTCTCGTACTTGTTGGCTTGTTTCGCCTCTATCTCCCGTATTTTGTAAACTACCTTGTGGCAGAAGAGGCACTTCAATGGACAAATCAAAGCGATCTAAAAATGGCCCTGAAAGGCGATTTAAATAACGCATCACTTGCTGCGGTGAGGTACGATTATGTGTTCCGGTATAATGCCCCGTTGGACTTGGGTTCATCGCAGCAACTAATTGAAAGCGAGCAGGGAATTGGATTTTCGCATTGGCACGAGAAATAATAATTTCTCCACTTTCTAAGGGCTGACGAAGCGCATCCAGTACTTTTCGCTCAAACTCAGGTAGTTCATCAAGAAAAAGTACGCCGTTATGTGCGAGCGATATTTCGCCTGGTTTTGGAATGGTTCCTCCACCTACTAAGGCTGGCAAAGAGGCACTATGATGTGGTGCTCGGAACGGTCGTTGTTTCCAGTTATGAAAATTTAATTCATTTTGTACTAAACTCGTAACCGAAGCGGTTTCAATGGCTTCTAAATCGGTCATTTCAGGGAGCAATGCAGTGAGACGACTTGCCAACATGGTTTTACCTGTACCAGGAGGTCCTAAAAAGAGCAGATTATGCTGACCTGCAGCCGCAATTGTTAGTGCTCGTTTAGCATGTTGCTGACCAATAATATCGGTCAAATCCAAGTGATTTTTAGCTGAAAATCCGACCGCACTTTCTTGTGCAAGTAATGAAGCCAACGGTAATTTTTCTTGATTATTTAAGAATTGCACGACTTCTAGCAGATTTTTAGCGAAATAAGTCTCTTGCTCTGAGACAAGCGATGCCTCATTGGCATTTTGATAAGCGATAATGGGGGCACGTTTGGCTTTTTGTGCCGCTAAAATGGCAGGAATGACACCGTGTACGCCACGTAATTCACCTGTTAATGCGAGCTCGCCAACGAATTCAAACTGTTTTAAACGGCTACCGTCGAGTTGATCTGATGCAGCTAAAATACCGATTGCAATAGGTAAATCAAATCTCCCCCCTTCTTTGGGTAAATCAGCCGGTGCAAGATTTACGGTGATGCGTTTGGCAGGATATTTGAACTGCGCATTCATTAATGCACTTCTGACACGATCTTGCGCTTCTTTTACGGTTTTTTCGGGTAGACCAACTAAGGTAAATCCAGGCTTTCCGTTACTTAAGTGTACCTCAATGGTAACAAGAGGGGCTTGTACCCCCATTGATGCACGGCTATAAACAATGGCAAGAGACATTCAGATTCCTTAAAGTGCGGTCAAAATAATCAGATTTTTGCACTATAAAAAAAGCACAGAATGAAATCATACATTCTGTGCCTTTTTTGCGATCGAGATCGCAGAAATTACTTTTTCTTGATAAAAAACTACGCGAAAAGTGGGGCAAACCAACTATCTAACTTGGCAGCCAATTTATCAATACCAATTTTATTTTGTGCAGAAAAAGCCTCGACTTGAATATCACCTTGGAAGGGTAAAATCGCTTCACGTACCATTTTGACTTGTTTACTACGCGCACTTTGACTGAGTTTATCCGCTTTAGTTAAAAGTAACATAACCGGTAAATCAGCAGAAACTGCCCATTCGATCATTTGTTGATCGAGATCTTTTAACGGATGACGAATATCCATCAGAACAACAAGCCCGCCTAAGCATTCGCGTTTTTGCAAATATTCCCCGAGGGATTTTTGCCACTCGATTTTCATTTTCTCAGGAACGGCAGCATAGCCATAGCCAGGTAAATCCACTAGTTTACAATTCGGCTCCACCTCAAAAAGATTGATGAGCTGTGTACGACCAGGTGTTTTAGAAGTTCTGGCTAAGCTTTTCTGATTGGTTAATGCATTAAGTGCGGTTGATTTTCCTGCATTTGAACGTCCAGCAAAAGCAATTTCAATTCCTGTATCTTCTGGAATGGAACGAATATTGGGGGCGCTCGTAAGAAAATGCGTTTTATGATAATTCAGTTTAATTTCAGACATAAGTATTCCTTTCATCAATTGACCCTAGCATATCACAAATAGAAAAATTGCTGAAATTATGAGAGAATGCGCGCTTTGCGTGATTTAAAGCCTCTTTAATTATATTAATAACTATGGAATCTCAAGAAAATCAATATCGCTGGCCAAAAGCGGAAGCCATTTATCCCGATAGACCAGGGCGTTCTTATGCGCTTAAGCGCCTACGTTATCGTCTTCG
>CAKAQT010000039.1:0-8833 GCA_916720325.1 Parahaemophilus parainfluenzae | reverse complement strand
TTAACTGACACATAAATTTAAAAACTCAAATCTGTTTAATTTCTCGACGAGTAAGTAATCACTCACACATCCAGAAATTGAAATTCGAAAATTAAAAGCGTCTTATTCTATCGGAAAATGGGCTTTTATTCCACTTTACACCCCCATTTTTGTGAAATATTTGTGAACTTTTAGACAGATATTTATTTGGAGTGAAATAAATCTCCATCAAAATAAAAAGAGAGAACGCTTATCGCCTTCTCTCTTCTTATGAAAATCTAATATAGGGAACGTAAGGGAATACTTACTGTCCAACACCAAGACAATTTGGTGATTTTGGAAATGCTTCACCTAAGCTCTCCCATTCGCTTTTTGTATAAAGATGAAGCGCTAATGCGTGAATGCCATTTTTTAAATCATCGGCAAAGAGTTGGTAAAGTTTTTGGTGGCGTTGCACCTTGCGCATACCTTCAAAAGCATCGCTGACAATCACTAATTTAAAATGAGAATCAGCCCCTCGACCGGAACTGTGCATATGGCTTTCATTTTCTACGGTGGCAAAGTGCGGTTGAAATTCGGCTTGAATTCTCTCTAATAATTCTTGCTGTTTTGACATAAATAAACTCCCTAACTTTTTGCTATACATTCAGCGTTAAGTTTGTAAGAATAACACAAATTAACCTAATTCAATGAGGAAATTATGAAAGTAACAAACAAAATCAAAGCATTATCAACAATGACGTTGGCGGCTGCGACATTATTTTTAGCGGGTTGCCAAGCGCAATCTAATACCTTAACTTTTGCGCCTCAATCACCGACTGCATCAATGAATATTAACCAATCCGCAGTGGTAACAGTTAATACTCGTGATTCTCGTCCACAACAAGAAATTGCAACTTATACTAAATCAGGCGAGCTAATTAAATTAAATGCATCACCAAGTGTTACTCAACTTTTCCAACAAGTGATGCAACAAAATTTAGTCAGCAAAGGTTTCCGTATCGGACAAGCTAATAATGCGAATGCTGGTGTAACCGTTGAAGTGAAAGAATTCAACACTCACGTAGATCAAGGTAATTTACGTTATACCTTAAACAGTAAAATCCAAGCAGTTGTTTATGTACAAGGTCCACGCGGACAATACAACAAAACCTTTAATGCAACCCGTTCACAGTCTGGCGCATTTAATGCGAGTAATGATGAAATTCAAAAAGTGTTAGGCGAAACCTTCAAAGATATTGTTAATAATATTTATCAAGATCAAGAAGTTACTAACGCAATTAATCAATATACCAATTAATTAAAAGTGCCGTGTCCTTTTCAATAATACTTGACGAAAGCGCCTTTCAAGCGTAACATTCGGCCGATTTTTTAACGAGAAGGACACACACTTTGGACAGTCATAGTCGATACCGAATATCGCTCTAGACTCTCGCCTCTTATCAGCGAGAGCTCGCTGGTAATCAATTTACCTTTCTTCGGCATCTTTTATCGAACGAAACCCATTTTAAAACATTCAAAAATTTGACCGCACTTTTCTCTAGTGCCAATTTCGTTTGATCTTTTTTTGTTCACAGTTGGATCTTCATAATCCCAAAAGGAGTATGACCAATGATTAACGCTTTTGCCATTAACGATTCCCGCTTGCTTCGTATTGATGACGAACCAGCCGATCTCAGCTCTGCCATTTGGTTAGATTTGCTGGAGCCGACAGGGGAAGAACGTGAAATGTTGCAAGAAGGCTTAGGACAAAGTCTTGCCTCATTCCTCGAATTGGAAGACATCGAAGCATCCGCGCGTTTCTTTGAAGACGAAGACGGCTTGCACTTGCACTCATTCTTCTATTGTGAAGACGAAGAAAACTACGCCGATCTCGCAAGCGTGGCGTTTACTATTCGTGATGGCCGCCTATTTACCTTGCGTGATCGTGAATTGCCGGCATTCCGTTTATATCGTATGCGTTCTCGTAGCCAGCGCTTATTTGAATGTAATGCGTATGAAGTCTTACTCGACTTATTTGAAACCAAAATTGAGCAATTGGCCGATGTTATCGAAAACGTTTATGCCGATTTGGAAAAATTAAGTCGCGTAATTTTAAACGGTACGCAAGATGAAGCTTTCGATGAAGCCTTAAATACCCTAACAGAACAAGAAGATACCAGTTCTAAAGTGCGTTTGTGTTTGATGGATACACAACGTGCATTGGGTTTCTTGGTACGTAAAACGCGCTTGCCGCCAAACCAGTTAGAACAAGCACGAGAAATCTTACGAGATATTGAATCCTTGCAACCGCATAATGAGTCTTTGTTCCAAAAAGTAAACTTTTTAATGCAGGCGGCAATGGGTTACATTAATATCGAGCAGAATAAAATCATGAAATTCTTCTCGGTGGTATCGGTTATGTTCCTACCGGCAACACTTGTGGCATCTACTTACGGAATGAACTTTGAATTTATGCCGGAGATCCATTTTAAATATGGTTACCCAATGGCTATTGGATTAATGATTGGTGCGGCGCTTACGCCTTATATCTATTTCAAACGGAAAGGTTGGTTATAATGGAAATTTCCCAAACTGCGTTATTTTTAGGATCGATTATCGATCTGTATTGTTTAGTGTTAATTTTACGCGTATGGCTCCCCTTAGCGAACGTGGATTATTACAATCCTATTTCTCAATTTACGCTGAAATTTACCCAACCGGTTATTGCACCATTACGTAAAGTTTTTCCTGTGGTGAAAAAAGTGGAAACTGCGGCACTGTTTTTAGTCTTCTTGCTTTGCGGACTAAAATCGATTCTCTTTGGCGGATTAAATCTCAGTTTCTTCTTACTTTTGGGTATATTGGGGCTAATTAAAAATATCGGTGTGGCCATTTTCTATGTGTTAATCGCCGGTGCAATTTTAAGTTGGTTTAATCGTGGCAATAATCCTGCATTCTATGCGTTATATCAACTTACCGAACCATTATTGAAACCCATTAAACGCATTTTACCAACTGTGGGCGTGATTGATTTTTCACCGATGGTTATCGCTATTATCCTGTTATTTTTGAATAATCTCTTTTACGATTACTTTAACCTTTTATGGGCAATTGCTGCGTAAAGTGCGGTTAAAAATAACATTATTTTTTCGGGCTGGATTTTCCAGCCCTTATTGTAAATATGGTAAGTAAATTTAGTTATGTCAGCAATCGAACAAACATCTGAAGGACTACGCCTTAAAATTATTCTGCAACCCAAAGCCAGTAAAGATCAAATTGTGGGATTGCATGATGATGAACTCAAGATCACGATCACGGCTCCACCTGTTGATGGTCAAGCCAATGCTCACTTGCTGAAATTTTTGAGTAAAACATTCAAAGTGCCTAAGAGCTCAATAGTTCTTGAAAAAGGTGAATTAAACCGACATAAACAAGTTTGGATTCCTTCGCCTAAATTAATTCCATCTGAAATTCAAAATCTCTTATAAAATCAGCAAAAAAATCACCGCACTTTCTACCAATTTTCCCTGTTTTACGCTATCCTATATCACATTTTACAAAGCAAAATATGCCGCAAAGTGCGGTCAAAATTTAAGGTGATTTTCTATGCAACAACATTACCGTCCCGATTTGATTGAACCTGCAGTTCAACAATATTGGGCTGAAAATAAAGTCTTCAAAGCAATCAAAGATACGTCTAAAGAAAAATATTACTGCCTTTCTATGTTCCCTTACCCATCTGGTCGTTTACACATGGGCCACGTGCGTAACTACACGATCGGTGATGTGGTTTCTCGTTATCAACGTATGAACGGCAAAAACGTATTACAGCCAATTGGTTGGGATGCATTCGGTTTGCCAGCGGAAGGTGCTGCGATTAAAAATAAAACCGCGCCCGCAAAATGGACTTACGAAAACATTGAATACATGAAAAAACAGCTCAAAATGTTGGGCTTTGGTTATGACTGGGATCGCGAAATTGCGACCTGCCGTCCAGAATACTACAAATGGGAACAATGGTTCTTCACTGAGCTTTACAAAAAAGGCTTAGTTTACAAAAAGACCTCAACCGTAAACTGGTGTCCAAACGATGAAACCGTATTGGCTAATGAACAGGTTCACGAAGGTTGCTGCTGGCGTTGTGACACTCCGGTCGAACAAAAAGAGATCCCTCAATGGTTTATTAAAATTACTGATTATGCAGAACAATTATTAGGTGGATTAGACCAACTGCCACAATGGCCAGACATGGTAAAAACCATGCAACGCAACTGGATCGGCCGTTCTGAAGGGGTAGAAATTACATTTGACGTAGCGGATACTGCAGAAAAAGTTGCGGTTTATACGACCCGTCCAGATACCTTCTATGGCGTAAGCTATTTAGGTATCGCGGCAGCGCATCCATTAGCCGAATTAGCGGCAGAAAAAAATCCTCAATTAGCCGAATTCATCCGTGAAGCAAAAAATGCCAAAGTGGCCGAAGCAGACCTTGCCACGATGGAGAAAAAAGGGATGGCAACCGGCTTATTCGCTATTCATCCATTAACGGGTGAAAAATTACCGATTTGGGTCGCTAACTTTGTATTAATGCATTACGGTACTGGCGCAGTAATGGCGGTTCCAGCACATGACCAACGTGACTTTGAATTTGCTCAAAAATACGATTTACCAATTAAACAAGTGATCGCACCGCTTGCGGATGAAGAAATTGATTTAACCAAACAAGCTTTTGTTGAGCACGGTAAATTAGTGAACTCTGCTGAGTTTGATGGTTTGGATTTTAATGGCGCATTCAACGGTATCGCAGACAAATTAGAAAAATTAGGCGTAGGTAAACGCCAAGTTAATTATCGTTTACGTGACTGGGGCGTTTCTCGTCAACGTTATTGGGGTGCACCAATTCCAATGCTGACCTTGCCAAACGGAGAAACCGTACCAGCCCCAATCGAAGATTTACCGATTATTCTACCGGAAGATGTGGTCATGGACGGCGTGAAAAGCCCAATTAAAGCCGATCCAAACTGGGCTAAAACCACCTTCAACGGTGAACCTGCATTAAAAGAAACCGATACCTTTGATACCTTTATGGAATCGTCTTGGTACTATGCACGCTACACTTCACCAAGCTATGCTGAAGGCATGTTGGATAAAGATGAAGCCAACTACTGGTTACCGGTGGATCAATATATCGGCGGTATCGAGCACGCGACCATGCACTTGCTCTACTTCCGTTTCTTCCACAAATTATTGCGTGATGCAGGTTTCGTAACGAGCGATGAGCCAGCACAAAAATTATTATGCCAAGGCATGGTATTAGCCGATGCGTTCTACTACACCAGCCCGACTAACGAGCGTATTTGGGTAAGCCCAACGCAAGTGACCCTTGAGCGTGATGAAAAAGGTCGTATTATCAAAGCAACCGATCCGGAAGGCCGTGAATTGGTGCATACCGGTATGACCAAAATGTCGAAATCCAAAAACAACGGTATCGACCCACAAGAGATGGTGGAAAAATACGGTGCAGATACCGTGCGTCTCTTTATGATGTTCGCGTCTCCTGCAGAAATGACGCTTGAATGGCAAGAATCTGGCGTAGAAGGAGCAAAACGTTTCTTAGGTCGTGTATGGAATTTGGTGTATGAATACAGTCAAAATCCTGCAAAAACTGCTTTAGATGTGACCGCACTTTCTGCAGACCAAAAAGCACTTCGTCGTGATGTGCATAAAACAATCGCTAAAGTGAGTGATGACATTGGTCGCCGTCAAACCTTCAATACTGCTATCGCGGCAGTGATGGAGTTAATGAATAAATTAACTCGTGCGCCATTAGAAAGCGAACAAGATCGTGCGGTTATGGCAGAAGCATTAAGCGCAGTCGTGCGTATGCTTTACCCAATCACTCCGCACATCTGCTTTGAGTTATGGAAAGCTTTAGGCAATGAAAGTAACATCGACCATGCAGAATGGGTGAAAGCTGACGAAGCAGCAATGGTAGAAGATGAAAAACTTATCGTGGTGCAAGTCAACGGTAAAGTTCGTGGTAAAGTGACTGTTGCAGCTGATGCGGATGAAGAAACAGTGAAAACTGTTGCATTTGCAGATGAAAATGTGAAGAAATTTACTGACAATACACAAATCGTGAAAGTGATTTATGTTCCAGGTAAATTGTTAAATGTGGTGGTTAAACCGCAATAATCCATAAAATAACCGCATTTTATTCCAAGCGTTGCATAAACGGCTCTTAAACAAAATAAAGTGCGGTGAATTTTACAGGTAATTTTTATGATGAAATCAATCAAAACGATCTGCTTAGTTGGGGCAACAGCCTTTTTAACTGCTTGTGGTTGGCACTTCGATAATGGTGCGGCTGTTCCTGCAGAATTAAAAACAATGGCTCTTGAAAGTAGCGACCCATACAGTGAAATGTCAATGGCAATGCGTAAGCAACTGCTTAGCAACAACGTAAACCTTGTTCCTGCAAAACAAGGTGTGCCAGTGTTGCGTTTAAATAAACAGACTTCAAGCGATAAAGTGGCGTCAGTCTTTAAACAAGGCCGTGAAGCAGAAAAAGTATTGACCCTTGATGTTGAGGCTAGCGTGCGTTTAGCAAATGGGGAAACCTATCCAATCTCTGCAAAAATCAACCGCACTTTCTTTGATAACTCACGTGCTGCATTAGCAAAATCAGCTGAACGCGATGTAATTTGGAATGATATGCGTGAACAAGCGGCTCGCCAATTAATTAATAAAATGGCCGCCTTGCAACACCAAGTTCAAGGAAAATAATGAACCGCATTTTTCCTGAGCAACTGGCCTCTAACCTGAACAGCCATTTAGCGAAAGTCTATTTTTTGGTTGGGACAGATCCCCTGTTGCTCAGTGAAAGTGAAGATCTCATTCATCAAGCAGCCCTTCTTCAAGGTTTTGATGAAAAAAATCAAATCACCATAGATACTAATACTGACTGGCCTGCATTAATTGAGGCCAGCCAATCTATGGGGCTCTTCTTTAATAAGCAAATTTTCATTCTCAATTTACCCGAAAATTTAACCGCACTTTTGCAGAAAAACCTTCAACAATTTATTAGTGGATTAAATGAAGATAGCTTGCTTGTCCTCACCTTGCCTAAATTGTCTAAAGCAGCCGAAAAACAAGAGTGGTTTATTCAGGCAAATCAACTTGATCCGCAAGCTGTTATTGTTAACTGCCAAACACCGAATTCAGAACAACTTTCTCGTTGGGTGAAGCATCGTACAAAAAACATGGGATTATCAGCTGATGAGGAAGCCGTTCAACTACTTTGTTACAGCTATGAAAATAATCTACTGGCATTGAAACAAGCGTTACAGCTTTTAGATTTGCTTTATCCTGATCATAAACTCACGTATAACCGCGTTAAATCAGTCGTAGAGCAATCTTCTGTCTTTACCCCTTTCCAATGGATTGATGCGTTGTTGTCAGGCAAGGCAAATCGCTCAAAGCGAATTTTGCGAGGTTTACAAGCTGAAGATGTGCAACCTGTCATTTTATTGCGTACCTTACAACGTGAACTACTCACTTTGTTAGAATTAACAAAACCACAGCTGCGTAATCCCTCTCTTAACACGAGTTTGCCAACACAGACACTCAAAGCGGATTTTGACCGTCTCAAAATTTGGCTGAGTCGTCGTCCTCTTTATACGGCTGCGATACAACGACTCACCTATCAAAAGCTCTTTGAAATATTGCAAGAGTTAGCAGATATTGAGCGCACAACCAAGCAAGAATACGGTCAAGACGTGTGGGTAAAATTGGCAGACTTATCGGTTAAATTTTGCTTATAAAAAAATCTCGGCGTTAACCGAGATTTTTTATTATTGCGCAATTTTTAAATCTTGATACAGATAATTTCGATAGCTATTCACTAAATCCATATCCTCTGCATCTTCGAGCTTACCTTGGCTTAACTGACGCATAGCGATATTCGCTCGCATAAAGTCATCTTTCGGCGATAAACCTGCCACATCAAGTAATACGCCACCAACAAAGGCTAAATCTAAGAAATCTTGCTGTTGAACAAAGTCAGTCTTACGATTAGTTCTAACTACAAATTGAGTCACATAATCTGGGTTCGCAAAGTTACCTTTTTTCGGTGGAAGCTGATTATCAAAAGCGACTTGATGATCACCAAAATAACCGAATACATAAGGTGTTTCACGTGATTTTAAATAATCATTTAAACCTTCGATCGCCTCATTAAGGCTATCAATACGATCAATATAATCGTTCAAGCAAGAAATCGCTTTTCCCCCTAAACGCTTACTCACCAAATTAAAATGGTTTGGCATATTCGTGTTGTAAGGGCCGTGCTCTTTCATCGTAAGCACATAAACAAACATGGGCTGTTGTACATTTTCCAATGATGGATGCTGTTTCTGCAAAATCAGTTTGGTGTAATACATCATCTCTTCACTGCTAATATGCCAGAGATTTTTGCTGATTGATGCGGGATAGCCTAAATCTTGTGGTTGCAACATCAAATCAAAACCAAAGTGGTCATAAGCAGGTTTTGCGTTGTAGTTACCTTTCGTAAAAGGTGATAATGCTACACAAAAATAGCCTTGCTCACGGAGATTTTTAATAAAACCCGTCTGTAAGTGTGGTACAACCGAATAAAACACGCCACTTGCCAAAGCACCAAAATCCGTTGAAGGTACCCCAGCAAGAAAAGCAAATTCAGATTTCCACGTTGCGCCGCCCACCGTATGTACACGCAATGGACTCACAAATGCGGTATCTTCCTGCTTATTAAACATCGAAAATGGCGGGATGGTTTCCGCATCAAAATCAAATTGATGAGGATTCAAGGTTGATTCTTGTAGACACACCACAA
>CAKAQT010000038.1:0-9041 GCA_916720325.1 Parahaemophilus parainfluenzae | reverse complement strand
AATACTTATTAAAACTTTCCGGAGATAAACGATTGTCACGTTTTACTTGGGAAATAATTTTGTAAGCTCGACCATCAATATCCACACGTTCAATAGTTGCGGCAGATAAGAAACTACCTAACGTACGGCTGATTTGTTGCATTGTAATGCCATAAGTTCCTGCTTTTTCACGATCGATCTTAATACGCATTTGAGCAGTATCAAATTTAAGATCGAGATTGGTATAAACGAACTTGCTGGATTTTTGCATATCCTCTAAGAATTTACCCGCCACATTTGCTAAATCAGCGTAATCTTGTGATGTGCTGATCACAAAACCAATTGGAGGACCTTGCTCCCCTGTATCAATTTCTGGGAACGCAAAGCCTTGCACAGACACTTCAGGAATAGATTTCGCTTTTTCATTCAACTCATTCATGATAGCTGTTTGGCTTTTTGAGCGTTCTTTCCAATCTTTTAAAGTCACAACGTTTAAAGATTGGTTAGAGCTTGGTGCCCCTGAAATCGTCATGGCAAACTGTACTTCTGGCGTATTGGTTAAAATCTCTTGATAAGGTGTCATCGCATTTTGCACGTAATCTATGTTTACGTTAGAAGGTGCAGAACCGACCGCTATAAATGCGCCCTTATCTTCTGTAGGTGTTAATTCACTTGAAAGTGATTTAAACAACACTGGTAAGGTTGCAAAAATGATTGCCGCAAACATCAACATACATTTACGGTTTACCATCACCAAATCAAGTACATACGCATAAGCTGCATTCACTTTACTAAGGGTATGCTCTACTCGTTGTTCCAATTTACTTGGAGCCTCATTGGATTTTAGCAATTTACTGGTCATCATTGGTGAAAGCGTTAATGCTACGATACCCGAAATAAATACCGCGCCAGCAAGGGTTAAGGCGAACTCTTTAAACAAAGAACCCGTAATGCCGCCCATTAATGCCATTGGAGAATATACCGCAATCAAGGCAATGGTCATGGAAATAACTGGAACGGCAATTTCACGCGTACCAATAATTGCCGCACGGAATGGTGTTTCACCTAACTTAATGTGGCGGTCTACGTTTTCCAATACCACAATCGCATCATCCACCACCAAACCGATAGCTAGAATCAATGCTAGCAAAGTCATCAAGTTAATGGAGAAATCAAATGATTGAAGCAACATGATTACCCCAATTAATGAAATCGGAATAGTGATAACCGGGATTAAAATCGCGCGGAATGAACCAATAAACATGGTAATCACCACCAACACGATTATCGTTGCCTCAACAATCGTTTTGATTACTTCATTAATTGAGTTATTAATTGCAATTGTACGGTCATATAAGATGTCAGATTCAATAGCATCCGGTAGATTATTTTTAATACTGTCATATAGCGGACGCACTTTCGCCGCTACTGTTAATGGGTTTGCTGACGAGGTTGGGTTAATCGCTAATACAACAGAATCTGCGCCATTCGCCACCGCACGTGAGCTATCGCTTGATTTATTCAACTCAATATCAGCGATATCGCGTAAACGTACTAACTTATCACCGCTAGACTCTACAATTAAGTTACCTAACTCTTCAACCGATTTTGTCGTGGTTTCTACTTTGTTTTTATAGGTTACAAAATAGCCATTATCATTACCTGCTGCTGTTTGAACGTTATTCGCTGATAATGCGGACATCACTTGTGTGGCAGAAAGGTTTTGAGCCGCCATTTTTTCTGGGTCTAACCAAACACGAAGAGCGTACTCTGATGCACCAAAAATATCTACACTTGCCACCCCTTCTACGGTAAAGAATTGTGGTTTCACTACGCGTTGAATGTAGTCAGTTACTTGGCTTGCATCAAGCTTATTAGAACGGAAACTAATATACATAATCCCCGAACCACCGGTTGATGAAGAAATCGTTGGATCTTCAATACCACTTGGCAATTCAGAACGAACCGAGTTAACTTTGGCTAACACGTCTGCCAAGGCCGCATTCGGATCCGTATTTAATTTCATTTTTACGGTGACAGTTGACGTACTTGGGCTAGAGCTTGAAGACATATAGTCCACATTATCCGCTTGCGCTACCGCCTCTTCAATTTTGGAAGTCACAAACGCTTGAATTAAGTTCGCATCCGCCCCTGGATATGCAGTGGTCACCGTAATCACCGTCGTGGTCATTTTCGGATATTCGCGCACAGCCAATTTCGAGATCGCTTGTAAACCTAAAATAATGATTAACAAGCTAATCGAAACCGCCAAAACAGGACGACGAATAAATATATCGGTAAATTTCATTCGCTTTTCCTAATTAAAGATTGGTTTTATTCGCAGGTTGTTCAGTACCTACGCCCGCTTTATCTGCAACAGACACTAATGAGCCGTTACTTAAGTTTTGCTGACCACCGGTCACAATTTTATCGCCCACTTTGACTTCATCGCCTTTCAATTGTGCATAAATGCCTTGACGATCTTTCGTAAACACAGTGATTGATTTTGCACGGTACATATTTGCCGCTTTTTCTGCGCCGCCTAATTTCTCAATATCTTCATCAGAAAGTGCGGTCAAAATATAAAGCGATTCGCCATACATGTTGTAGCTCACTGCCACTTGTGGCACAACGATTTGATTATGCTCGGTTGGTAAAGCGACATTTAAGCGAGTAAACATTCCGGATAATAATTTTGCACCATCTTCTGGCTCAAATGTTGCTTGGACATCAACTAAGCCCGTTGAAGAATTAATTGCAGGCTCAATGGCAGTAACTTTTGCTGCAAAGGTTTCACCTTTACGTGCGTCTGCCCTAGCCGTTACTTTTTGACCAATATGCAATTTATCTAATAGGTTTTGAGCAATCGCAAAATCCACTTTCATAGAAGAACGATCTTCCACACGCACAATTTCAGTACCGTTTGAAACGTACTGACCAACATTCACTTTCACGATACCGGCTTTACCATCAAATGGTGCCACGATTTGGCGACGTTCAATTGCCGCTTTTAATGACTCAATATTTGCCGCTTGTGCTTCATAAGCTGCTTTTGCATTATCTAATTCTTGACGAGAAACTGCCCCACTGCCCGCAAGGTTTGCATAACGTTGATAAGTTTGACGTAATGACACCACTTGAGCTTGTGCGGCTTGTAAGCTTGCACGCTCAACTGAACTATCTAACTCAACTAACAAATCCCCCTTTTTCACGCTCTGTCCATTTTGCACGAGCACTTTAGACACGGTTCCTGCACTTTGAGCGCTTAACATCGCCCCTTGATTCGGACGAACAAGACCTGTCGTTTCAATGATTGGCGTCCATTCTGAAGCCTTAACTGTCATTGCAGTCACAGGAGAGGCTGTTTCTGGTTTATTTGCTAAGAAATCAGCAATGCCTTTTGCCTTCATTTGATTAAGAAAAATCATTGCTGCAAAAATTAACACAAATACGCCTAACGCTAATTTCAAAAAGAAAACGTGTGAACGCTTTGGTCTATTAGTTTGAGTTATACTCATTTGGAAAACTCCATTAAGACAATAAAATTACTACTTCTGAATTGCACGCCAAGAGCGTTCAATGACAGATTCTAACATCGCATCGGTTACTGCCGTACCGAGAAACTTGATATCTGAAGCTAAAACGATTGCCGTTTTAAGACTCAGCAAAAATAGCATATGAGGATCTAAATCAGCTAACACATTTGCTGCTTGTCCCTTTATACAAAACTGATCCCAACACGAATGCTCCATTTCTTTGCAGGTTTCAATAAACTCTGGTAAAGATCGATATTGGTTCATGTTTAACAGAATCGTTGGATTTTCTTGAAGAAAATGCCAAATATTCCACCACATTTTTCTGTATTGCTCGAAAAAAGATTGGCTTTCATCAAAACCTTCTTCAATCGCCACAGCAAACTTATTGAACACTCGACGAGCAAATTGTGCTAATAACTCGTCTTTACTCTTAAAATAAAGATAAATCGTACCCGCTGCGATGCCAGCTTCCTTGGCTAACTTATGCATAGAAAGATAATGTAATCCTTCTTTTGCCATAAGACGATCTGTTGCATCAAAGATCTGCTCACTGACATCAAGCTTCGTTTTAGAGGCTTTTACTTGTCGCATAATAAAAAATTAAATTCTTAGGGTTATATATGAGAAAGGTCATTTAAGATGAATATCAAAAATGAATGAACGTTCATTTTATTGCTTTTTCATTTTTTGGCAAGTGAAAATATAAAAAAAGTGCGGTTATTTTTAACCGCACTTTTAAATTCTTATTACATTCCAATCACAACGCAACTCGCTACTGATCTTGCTTTATCTTGTGCTGCTGTTGCTGCATCTCGGCTACCAAATGGTCCCACACGTACACGGTTCCATTCTTCACTTGTCGCAATCTGTGCATTCACACCCGCCATCGCAAGGCGACCTTGTAAACTTTCTGCTTGTGCACGATTTTTAAATGCACCACATTGTAAACCAAATTTTTTACCGCTAGCCTGTACTTGCTGTTCAGCAGGTTTTGGTTCTGCTTTTTTCGGTTGCTCCGTTTTAGCCGGTTCTGTTTTTACTGGTTCAGCTTTCACCACTTCCGCTTTTTTCGGCGGTTCAGGCTTTTTAACTGGCTCAGGCTTTTTCGCTTCTGATTTTGCTGGTTGCTGAGCTGGCTGAGTTTGAACTGTCTGCGCTGGTTGAGCTTGCTGTGCTTGAGCCGCGGCTTTTTCTGCATTCGCTGCTTCTTGCTCTTTACGCTGAGCTTCTAATTTTTTCGCTTCTTCTGCCGCTTTTTGTTCTTTTTCCATTTGAATAAGCACTTGACGCTGTTCTTCCGTCAAACGCATATTTTTTTCAACGGAAGAAGGATTATTATCCACTGGCACCGTACGGGTTTCTAATTCTTTAATGTAGTGCCATACTTCTTCTGGACGATTTGGTAACACACTTTTCGGTTGCGGTTTTTCTGGTTGAACCGTTGTTGTCACGACAGGTTCAGGTGTTTTACTTTTTAAGAAGTAAAGCCCTAAACCAAAACCCAATACTGCTACCAACGCAAGACCAATTAAGGTATTACGATTAAAACGTTTCTTTGCTTTCTTTTTATTATTTTTTGAGCCGCTTCGACCGGCAAAATCTCGATGAGCCACGATAAAATCCTAAAATATTCGATAAATTAAACTTAGAGTATAAAAAACGCTTAATTCTACTGAAAAACTGTGCATTTTTCTAGGGAATTTTTGCTAACTCAAATCCAAAGGATCCACGTCTAAAATCAACCGCACTTGAGAAGACTTTATCAACTCTGGGGAATATCGACTTAATGCCGCCTGTAATTGTTTTCGAGAGGCGTGCTGTAATAGTAACTGCCAACGATACTGCCCCGCTTTTTTGCTGAACGGTGCGGGAATTGGCCCCAACACTTGCAAGCCTTCAATTTTTTGTTCATAGAAGAAAGACGCCAATTGCGACAATGCATTTTCCGCCTCTTCAGAATGACGACATTGGGCTTTAAACAAGGCTTGGAAACTAAATGGAGGCAAGCCCATATTATGCCTCAACTTCAAGGTTTCTTCTGCAAAGGCTTGATAGCCCTTTTCAAGCAAGGTGGTTAATAACGGATGATCCGGATAGTGCGTCTGCAAAACCACTTCACCCTGTTTCTCCACTCTGCCTGAGCGACCAGCCACTTGTACATAAAGCTGCGCCAAACGTTCTTCGGCTCTGAAATCAAGGGAAAACAAGGCATTATCCACATTCACTAACGCAACCAAGGTGACATTCGGGAAATGGTGTCCTTTGGCTAACATTTGGGTACCAATTAAAATCTGGCTTTTACCTTGCTGAATATCCTCTAAATAACCTTCAAGCTTGCCTTTTCTCGCCGTGCTATCACGATCGATGCGTGCAATATTATATTGAGGAAAACGCGCTTTTAGGGTTTCCTCTAGTTGTTCTGTACCTAACCCCGTTGTGACTAAATGCGTTGAACCACAATGGCCACATTGCATCGGCACTGTTTTTTGCGCACCACAATGATGGCAGCGTAAAACGCGCTGATGTTGGTGATAAGTATAAGGTTTTTCGCAATGATGACATTCATCAATCCAGCCACATTCATGACATAACAACACAGGCGCAAATCCACGTCGATTAAGGAATAACAATACTTGGTTGCCTTTTTCTAAGTGTTCTTGCATACGTTGCAATAGCGGTTCGGATAAGCCGTTTTGAATTCGTTGATGTTTTAAATCAATCACAAATTGACGAAGTGCGGTCGCATTTCCGGCTCTTTTTGATAAGACCAAATGATGATATTTACCATTTTGTACGTTATTCACACTTTCCAAACTTGGTGTGGCAGAACCTAATAAGATAGGGATATTGAGCTTTTGCGCTAACACAATGCCTAAATCTCTTGCATGATAACGCCAACCATCTTGCTGTTTAAACGAGCCGTCATGTTCTTCATCTAAAATGATTAAGCCGAGATCTGAAAACTGGGTGAAAAGAGCCGATCTCGTGCCAATCACGATTGCACTTTGTCCTGTTCTTGCGCGTTCCCAAACATTTAAGCGCTGTGTATCGTTCAAGTTGGAATGCAATACATCAATTTCCACATTAAAACGTGCTTGGAACCGTCTCACTGTCTGAGGGGTAAGCCCAATTTCAGGAACCAGCACTAAAACCTGCTTGCCTTTCTTTAACACCTCTTCAATGTATTGCAGATAGATTTCGGTTTTGCCCGAACCAGTTACGCCTTCTAACAACCACACATTAAAGCCTTCTTGGAAAAGCAACTGGCTAAATGCGAGGGCTTGTTGCTTGTTTAAGGTCAATCGATTATCAAGATTAACTAAAGGATTATCCCCTAGAGCTTGTTGCCAACTTTTTTGTTCGGTAGGCACAATAATCTCTTCCACATAATCTTTGCCTTTAAGGGCTGACCAAATTGCGGAACTGATTTCATTGTTACCTTTTTCTAAATCTTGCATTAGCAACAAATTTAAGGCTTCAATTTGTTTTTTGGCGCGTTTTAATTCACCCGATTCTAATGCTTGTTTTCCAAGTTCCGTAATACGCCAAAAAGTGCGGTCATTTTTAACCGCACTTTCTCCATTACGGAGTTTGACTGGCAAAGCTTGAAACAACACATCGCCTAATGCAGCACGATAATAATTAGCGGACCAAGCCAACCAATCCCACGTTGTCAGATTAAAGAGCGAGTCAGCATCAAGTACATCAATAATCGGTTTTAACTTCTCTTTTGCGACATCCGAAGAAGCGGGCAAATCCACCACGATCCCGACTCGTTTTTGCGAACCAAAAGGCACCAACACGCGTCCACCTACGATTGGCGTCAAGTCGGGCGAATAGAGATAATCAAAAAATCGGGGAAGCGGTACGGCTAATGCAACTCGGACAATATTCATAATAAAAAACAATTAAAAATTTTCGCTATTATACGGGAATTAGGTGGAAAAATCCCACAACCTTGCCTTTTAGTGTATAATCGCCGCCAATTTTAATTGAGCGAATAAATACCATGACAGAAGCGCAAAAAACCTTTGCTGATCAAAAACGTAAAACCGTTGAAACGGCTGAATTTACAGAAGATGGTCGTTATAAACGTAAAGTTCGTAGCTTTGTGTTGCGGACGGGTCGCTTAAGTGATTTTCAAAAAAATATGATGAACGATCACTGGGCTGATCTTGGATTAGATTATCAAAACGCCCCTTTTGATTTTGCTGCTATTTATGGCAATACAAACCCTGTTATATTAGAAATTGGCTTCGGGATGGGGAAATCTCTAGTGGATATGGCTGAAGCGAATCCTGATAAAAATTATCTCGGTATTGAAGTGCACACGCCTGGTGTGGGAGCCTGTATTGCTTATGCGGTAGAAAAAGGCGTGAAAAACCTTCGCGTAATTTGCCATGATGCCACTGAAATTTTACGTGATTGTGTAAAAGACGGCGAGTTAGGCGGTTTACAGCTTTTCTTCCCAGACCCTTGGCATAAAGCAAAACATCATAAACGCCGTATTGTTCAACCGCGCTTTGTAGAGCAAGTCGTCCAAAAATTACAACCAAATGGCTTTATTCATATGGCTACGGACTGGGAGAACTATGCGGAACAAATGCTCGAGGTTCTTTCAGCTAATGAAAATTTAGTCAATACTGCCGAACAAGATTATATTCCACGTCCTGATTTCCGCCCTCTTACAAAATTTGAGGCGCGCGGTCATCGCTTAGGTCACGGTGTGTGGGATTTATACTTTAAGAAAAAATAATCATCGAGATGATGACTATACCCCATTACCTTAACATAGGAGAACATTGAAAATGAAAACTCGTAATCAACGTCAACGTAAAAAACTTCACTTAGCTGAATTCCAAGAATTAGGCTTTTTAGTGAATTGGCAATTTGCTGAAGGAACCAGCATCGAAACTATCGATGAAACCGTTGATCGTTTTATTGCTGAAGTGATTCAACCAAACGGCTTAGCTTATGAAGGTAGCGGCTATTTACATTGGGAAGGCTTAGTTTGCTTAGAGAAAATCGGTAGATGTGATGAAAGCCATCGCCAATTAGTACAAAAATGGTTAGAAGAGAACAAATTGCAACAAATCGAAATCAGTGAATTATTCGATATTTGGTGGGATTACCCAACAAAAAACGCGTAATATTTTAAGCACACTTCAGGGCGGATTATCCGCCCTATTTAATAATCATTTTCACTTATATTTTAACAATTTATTTACACTTCTAAATTCCTTTCAAAATATCCTTGATCTACCTCAAGAAAAGTGTATATTTCTAAAAAACTACTCCTTTTAGGTAGTTACTATTTTGTTATCGGAGCTAGATAATGCTCCCCTTGAAAATACCGAACTTTAAAGAAAAATATGGCGATTGAAAATCCTTCTCGCAGACAATTATTGCGTGGGCAATTTTTACAATCGTTACATTCTGAAAACGCTAAAATTCAAGGTATAAATGCTATCCGTCCACCTTGGTCGGTAAACGAAGCAGACTTTACAGATAAATGTACTCGATGCG
>CAKAQT010000037.1:0-9505 GCA_916720325.1 Parahaemophilus parainfluenzae | reverse complement strand
CACTTTCACCTGAATTTGATAAATTAGCCAAAGAAGGCTGGTTATTTGAAAATCTTTATGCGACTGGTACGCGTTCTGTTCGTGGTATTGAAGCAACCACAGCAGGCTTTACTCCAACTCCTGCACGCGCAGTAGTGAAATTAAATAACAGTCAAAGTGGTTTCTTTACCATTGCCGATTTACTTGCTAAACAAGGTTATAACACTTCCTTTATTTATGGCGGTGAAAAACACTTTGATAACATGGCAAGTTTCTTCTATGGCAATGGTTTCCAAAATATTATCGATCAAAAGGATTATCAAAATCCAAAATTTACTGCGACTTGGGGCGTGAGTGATGAGGATTTATTTGATAAAGCGAACGAAACCTTTACCCAATTACAGAATGAAGGAAAACCATTCTTTAGCTTAGTGTTCAGTTCGAGCAATCACGATCCTTTTGAATTTCCGGATGGCAAAATTGAGCTTTACGAACAACCAAAAGCAACCCGTAATAACAGCGCAAAATATGCGGATTATGCCATTGGTTATTTCTTCAAATTAGCGAAACAATCCAATTATTGGAAAGATACCGTGTTCTTAGTGATTGCAGACCATGATTCTCGTGCAGCTGGGGCAAGCTTAGTGCCAATTAAGCATTTTCATATTCCAGCGTTAATTTTAGGTGATCATGTTGAGCCACGCCGAGACAGTCGTTTAGTGAGTCAAATTGATATGCCGACAACTTTACTTTCTATTGCGGGTGTAAGCGGTAATTACCCGATGATTGGCTTTGATTTAACGAAAGATGTGAATCCAGATCGTGCTTTTATGCAATTCGATCAAACTCAAGCGTTAATGAAAGGTAATCATGATGTCGTTATCCAAACACCAAATAGCAAAGCAAAAGGCTATGTTTACGATAAGGAAAAAGACACATTAACTGAAAAAGAAGTGCCGGAAGAAATGAAAAAAGAAGCCTTGGCACATGCTTTACTTGGCAGCTATTTGTATAAAAATCGTTTATATAAAGGCAGTGAAGAGAAATAAAGTGCGGTCAGTTTTAGACTAAATTTAAAGGGCGAATAATTTCGCCCTTTTTCTTTATATGATTTTTGCTTAGTGATTTTCAGCAATCACACGTGGGAATAAGATATTATTTTCACGGTGAATATGCATCATTAAATCGTCTGCAAATTCTTGGATGCCACTGTAAAGCGCACGCCATGTATTGCAAGCATCAGCCGGAGGCGTCATATTATTTGTTAATGATTTCAATACATCTAAATGTTCGCCGTGTTCTGCGTGTTCCATTTCCATCATACGAATTGGCATTTGAGCCATCATATAGTTACCGGCTTTGATCATCGGGAAAAGTACGTGCTCTTCTTTCATCATGTGGTTGCTCAAATCCTCATAGACATTGCGTAATTCAGCCGCAACACCCATTGGACAATCTTCACGATCGCCATGAACACTTTCTACACGATCCGCTAAGACGATTAATTCTTGAAGTTGTTCACGGTGACGTTGATGATAACGAACTAAAATATGATCGATAATTTCAGGATAAGTTGCATTAACCCAATATTCTTCTGGGTTTTCTGCTTTGCTGTTTTGAAGCTCGGTTAAACGGGTTTCAATTTCGGCTAAATTTAATCCTTTTTCTGCGGCTGCGTTTGCAAGGGTATCAGAACCTCCACAGCAGAAATCCAAATCGTATTTACGAAGTAGGGAAGTTGAGCCGGGTACGCTGACAGCGATTTCACTTAATTTTTTATCTCCAAAAGACATAATGAATCTCCTTATTAATGGTAGAGTTAGAAGTTGAGTAAAATACTAAGATAATAAAAGGAAAATGCAACGGTTTTTTTAGCAAAGTATGATTTAAATCAAAGCTAAAAGTTAAAGTTACCGTGTTGTAGGTAGGTGTTGTGCGTATTAAAGCGAAAGTTGCATTGCTTTGATGAGGTGTTATTATTCGCGCATAGAGAGGGAATAATCATGAAGCGAATCTATCGATTTTTGGCTGTTGGCGTGGTGTTAGTGGTTTTAGGTGCTGGATATTTTTTTACGAATTTAACGATTTTTGACCGTACATTTATTCAACTAAATACGTCACAAAAAGTGAGTTATAGTCCTTTTGAAAACAAGTTAAATATGAAATGTGACAAGGCTAGTAACTCGGTGCGTAAATTAGCCTCTTCTCGTTTTCATTTAATAACTTGGAATATGCATAAAGGACAAGATAAAGGTTGGCAAGAAGATTTAGCGCGGCTCTCTAAACAAGCAGATTTTGTGTTATTGCAAGAAGCAACTCAACATCAAAATTTAAACACATTTTCGACCGCACTTTTTGTGTCTTCTTTTTCTTTTAAAGATCTCTTATCGGGTGTCAAGACATTTACCCAAACACAGCCAGAATGGTATTGTGGTGGTGGCGTAGCTGAACCATTAATACAAATTCCCAAAGTGGCAAGTGTGATGAGTTTTCCGTTAGAAAAAGGCAATAGCTTGCTGCTTATTAATGTACATTTAATTAATTTTGAATGGGGGATTTCTGCTTATCAAACTCAGTTAGAACAGCTCTTTTCCTTTGTTGAAAATCATCAAGGCCCTATCATCATATCTGGCGATTTCAATGCATGGAATGAACGTCGTCTGAATTTAGTCAATAATCTGATGCAAAAATATGGCTTAGATTCTGTGGCGCTCTCTCAAGATGAGCGAGTGAGATTTTTAGAGTATCCACTGGATTATATTTTTACACGAGGCGTAAAAGTGGTAAGTGCGACATCAGAAGTGGTCACTTCGTCAGATCATAATCCATTACTGATGGAATTCGAATTGGAATAAAGTGCGGTCAGATTTTTGGAAAATTTTAGGGCTAACGTAATGTTAGCCCTATGTGTTAATTATTTAGTTTGGTTAATTAAAAATTGCGTTAATAAAGACACCGGACGACCTGTTGCACCTTTGTTGGCACCTTGAAGCCAAGCTGTCCCTGCAATATCTAAATGCGCCCAAGTATATTTTTTCGTAAAGTTAGAGAGGAATGCGCCTGCAGTAATCGCTCCGCCCCAGCGACCCCCAATATTGGCTAAATCAGCAAATGGAGATTTTAACTGCTCTTGATATTCTTCACTTAACGGTAAACGCCAAGCTTTGTCAGTAGTTTGTTGTGCTGCTTGTAATAACTGTTCAGCCAAGGCATCATCAGTTGAAATTAAGCCGCTGTTATGTTGACCTAACGCCACCACGCAAGCACCTGTTAGGGTCGCGACATCAATCACATATTGCGGTTCAAAACGTTCTACATAGGTGAGTGCATCACAAAGTACTAAACGTCCTTCTGCATCGGTATTTAACACTTCTACGGTTAAACCATTCATCGTGGTGAGAATATCACCAGGGCGATAGGCATTGCCATCAGGTAAGTTTTCACAACCTGCTAATACGCCGATAACATTGAGTGGCAGATTTAATTCAGCAATGGCTTTCATTGTACCGAAGACTGAAGCCGCACCGCACATATCGTATTTCATTTCATCCATATCTGCGGCTGGTTTTAAAGAAATACCGCCCGCATCAAAGGTTAAGCCTTTACCTACTAATACGATTGGTTTCGCATTTTTATCAGGTGCATTGTTGAAATGTAAAATAGACATATAAGCTGGGTTTTGCGAACCTCGAGATACAGCTAAATACGCATTCATACCAAGTTTTGTCATGTCTTCTTCATCAACTACATCGAGGGAAAGTGCGGTTGATGTTTCAGATAATTTTTTAGCTTGTTCTGCTAAATAAGCCGGGGTACAAATATTGGGTGGCATATTCGCGATATTACGCGCGGCTTTTACACCATTTGCAATGGCTTGCGCTTCTGCGATGGCTTGCTGAGCTTGTGCATCATTGGTATTAAAAACAATTTCTTGAAGTGAGATAGCATCTGCTTTTTTACTTTTAAACTCATCAAATTGATAAAGGCTATGTTCGATGGTTTCAACAGTAAAACGTACATTCCAAAAGAGATCGCGATCTTTAATTTCCACATCCGTTAAATTATTTACCGCTTGTTGAATAGTTAATTCTTTTAATGTTTGAGTAACACGTTGGATGATTTGTTTAAATTGGCGTTCAGTCGTTTCGCCTTTTTTACCACAACCTGCGACTAATACGCGTTTAGCTGACAGATTCGGTAACGAATGAAGCAGAGTCGCTTGGCCAATTTTGCCTGAAAGATCTTGGCTTTGGGCTAACTGACTGAGGTAGCCTTTTGTGATTTGGTCGATTTCATTGAAACTTTTTGTAAATTCGTTGTTCTCATAAATGCCGATGATAAGGCAATCGGTTGATTGAGAAAGTGCGGTTGAGTTTGCTTGATATTTCATGTTATTTCCTTATGTTGCTAATTTGCTATTTAAATCAGTGAAAATAAGGTATCATACGCCATCTAAATTAGCCAGTTTCCCGTGTTTTTTAGTTAGAAAAAAAGAATGATATTAACCCGATATTTAACAAAAGAAGTTTTTAAAAGCCAAATTGCGATTTTGTTTATTTTGCTTTTAATTTTCTTCAGCCAACAACTTGTTCGCGTGCTTGGTTCAGCGGCAAATGGTAAAGTACCTGCCGATCTTGTGTTCTCTTTACTCGGATTAGGGATGCCAACAATGGCGCAATTAATGTTGCCATTATGTTTGTTTATCGCCATTTTACTAACTTTCGGTCGACTCTATGCAGAAAGTGAGATCACCGTTATGCGAGCATGTGGTGTGGGCCAACGTATTCTTGTTCGCGTGGCGTTAATTCTTTCTTTACTTACCGCTGGCTTGGCGGCTTATAACGCTTTATGGCTTTCTCCATGGGCCATTCAAAAACAAGCAGCTATTGTTGAAGATGCTAAAGCGAATCCTACCATGGGCGCATTGACTTCGGGTCAATTTATGTCCACAAGCAATAATAATTTCGTTTTATTCATTGATAAGATTAATGGTAATCAAATCAGTGATGTTTATCTTTTCCAAATGAAAGCCAAAGGTCAAACAAAACCATCAGTGGTTACGGCTGAAAAAGGTGAGTTAAAAGCGTTACCAAATGGCGACCAAGTACTTAATTTACAAAATACCTTACGTGTAGAAGGTACATCGGTACTGCCTGATTTCCGTATTACGCATTTTGATGATTACCAAGCCTATTTAGGCCATCAAGAGACAAATACAGAAAGCGATGAAGCGGCCGAATTATCTTTTGAACAATTATTAAAAGATAAAAGTCCCGCAGCCAAAGCTGAATTGCATTGGCGAATTACCTTAATTTTAGCGGTGCCTTTAATGGCGCTTATTGCTGTACCAATGAGTAAAGTAAATCCTCGCCAAGGCCGTTTTGCGAAAATCTTACCGGCATTATTGCTTTATTTAATTTACTTCTTATTACAAAGCTCATTTAAATCTGCGGGTGGTGCAGGTAAGCTTGATGCAGGTTTGTTAATGCCGTTGGTAAATATCGCCTTTTTAATTTTAGGGATTGTGCTGAATAGTTGGGATAGCACCGCTATGCATAAATTCCGTCGTGTATTCAGAAAAGGATAATAACAATGTTGATGAATACTCTTGATCGTTATATCGGTAAAAGCATCTTAGGGGCAATTTTTGCTACGCTATTTACGTTAGTTGGTCTTTCAGCCATCATCAAATTCGTAGAGCAATTTCGTAGCGTAGGGAAAGGCTCTTATGATATTTGGCAAGCTGTGGCTTATACAGGTTTAACGATGCCAAAAGATGTAGAAACCTTTTTCCCGATGGCTGCTTTGTTGGGTGCCTTAATTGCGTTAGGTAATTTAGCCAGCCGTAGTGAATTAGTGGTCATGCAATCCGCAGGTTTTTCTCGCTTTAAAATTGGATTAGCTGTTATGAAAACGGCACTTCCACTGGTGCTTTTTACCATGATTATTGGTGAGTGGGGGATTCCACAAACTGAACAGTTTGCCCGTGATATGCGTACTCGTGCACTTTCTGGTGGTTCAATGCTTTCGGTAAAAAATGGTGTATGGGCAAAAGACGGTAATAATTTCGTGTATGTTCGTCGAATTAAAGATGATGCGAAATTAGAGGATATTTATATCTATACTTTTGATGACCAGCGTAACCTCACGCATTTGAAGCATGCAAATCAAGCACAATATTCTGCAGAAAATAATCAATGGCAGTTACGCCAAGTCAATAATTCAGCGGTATCAAAAGAGCAAATTACCACGACAAACCGTTTAACAGAAGATTGGGCAACAAGCTTAACGCCAGATAAATTAGGCGCAGTTTCATTACGTCCAACGTCATTATCTATTTCCGGTTTGTATGAATATATTGCGTTCTTAAAACAAACAGGACAGGATTCTCGCCGTTTTGAATTAACCTATTGGCGTAAGATTTTTCAGCCCCTTTCTGTAGGTGTGATGATGATGCTTGCGTTATCTTTCATCTTTGGTTCATTACGTAGTGTCACTGCAGGAGCGAGAATCGTAACGGGGATTTGCTTTGGATTCTTGTTCTATGTCGTCAATGAAATTTTTGGACAAATGAGTGTGGTATTTAATGCGCCAGCTTTTTTAGGCGCACTGATGCCAAGCCTCTTATTTATGGCGATTATTTGGTGGTTACTCGCAAGAAAACGAGATTAATTAACAAACATTAATGAAAAAGGCGAACAGATAAGGTTCGCCTTTTTGTTAACTAAAAAGTGCGGTCAAAATTGACTGCACTTTAGGAATTTAATCTTCTTTAAATTCTCTCATCATTTCTTCTGCTTTTTTCACCATTTCTGCTGAACCCACGAAAAGTGGTACACGTTGGTGAAGCTCTGTTGGTTGAATATCTAAAATTCGATTGTAACCATCAGAGGCTATACCACCCGCTTGTTCTGCTAAGAATGCCATTGGATTGCCTTCATAAAGCAAACGAAGCTTACCATTTGGATAGTTAGTTGCACTTGGATAAATGTAAATACCGCCTTTTAATAAGTTACGGTGGAAGTCTGCCACTAATGAACCAATATAACGTGACGCATAAGGTCGGTTAGTTGCTTTATCTTCCTCTTGGCAGTATTTAATGTATTTTTTTACCCCTTGTGGGAATTTGAGATATTGTCCTTCATTGATGGAATAGATTTTTCCCTCTTTTGGCATTTGCATATTTTCATGAGAAAGACAGAAGGTACCGATAGATGGGTCATAAGTAAAACCATTCACGCCATGGCCTGTGGTGTAAACCAACATGGTGGATGAACCATACACGATGTAACCTGCCGCCACTTGTTTATTACCCGGTTGCATAAAATCTTCCAAGGTAACAGGTGAGCCAATTGGTGAAACACGACGGTAAATAGAGAAAATTGTCCCAACCGAAACATTTACATCAATATTGGATGAGCCATCAAGTGGGTCAGTCAAAATAATATATTTTGCATTACGAGCACGTTCAGTATCAAAAGCGATAAAGCTTTCTTCTTCCTCTGAAGCAAAACCCGCCACTTCTTCACGTGACATAAGGGCTGCATTCATGGTGTTATGGGCGAATAAGTCCAATTTCATTTGGCTTTCACCTTGCACGTTTTCGACACCAGACTGACCAAGAATATTGGTTAAACCAGCTTTGTTGATATCACGATGAATGATTTTTGCTAATAAACGAATAGAAGACAAAATACCACTAAGTTCCCCTTTTGCATTTGGGTACTCTGCTTGGCGTTCAACAATAAATTCACTCAATGTTTTCATTTTTATTCCTTTTTTATCATTGTTAAGTAACAGACATCTCGATTATACGCTATTTCATAATTTTGATTGAGATCAAAATATGAATAATGAGATCTGCATCACACTTTATTTTAAACACAAAACCTTGACAAAACCTATAAATATCCTTTAAAAGAGAGGTGTAACAAAAAAATAACAAACAACGCAACATCACAATAAAGGGTATCCTATGAATATAACCCCGATCAGCGAGTCGGCGGTGGTTTGCTCTTTACCACCACCAGCTTCACTTCAACAACAACGCCAACTCTGGGCGTTTGCCAATCAACTACAGTCTGAGCAAGATATTGTAGAAGTTGTCGTGGGAATGAATAATCTTACGGTCTTCACGGATTTTTATGTGGATTTTTCACCGTTTATTCAACGCTTGGAACAACATTGGACAGAATTAAAAGTATCCACTTTTCAAGGTCGTCATATCGAAATTCCGGTAATTTATGGCGGTGAATTAGGACAGGATTTATGTGAGGTCGCCAAATTACATAACACCACACCGGAACGGATCGTTCAAATGCACAGTGATCCCATCTATACCGTGTATATGATTGGTTTCCAACCTGGTTTTCCTTATTTGGGTGGTTTGCCCGAATGCTTACATACACCTCGTCGTGCTACGCCAAGAACGGTTGTTCCAGCTGGTTCTGTTGGTATAGGGGGAGCTCAAACCGGTATTTATCCCTTTTCCTCTCCAGGTGGATGGCAATTAATTGGCCATACCAAGCAAGCGCTCTTTGACAAAAATCAAGTGCAACCAACCTTATTACAAGCAGGTGATACGGTGAAATTTGTGGTGGAGGGCATTGAATTATGATTCATATTATTGATGTGCAATCCCGTGCCACAATTCAGGATTTAGGGCGTTTTGGTTTACGTCGATTTGGAATCAGTCATTGTGGGGCAATGGACAAATTAGCATTACGTGCAGGCAATATTCTGTTGGGAAATGCAGAGGGGACTCCGGCAATCGAGGTGCCTTTAGGTGGTCTTACATTACAATTTCATCAAGATATGAATTTTTGTGTCACGGGGGCATTTTATGAAATGACTTTAGATGATAAACCGATTTTTGCCTATTGGCGTTATCAGGCAAGAGCAGGGCAAGTTCTGAAAATGGTACGTGCAAAAATTGGTATGTATGGCTATTTATGTGTTCAAGGTGGTTTTATCTTACCCCAAGAATTGAACTCTTGTAGTACGGATCTTAGAGCTCAAATAGGTGGCATAGAAGGGCGTTGTTTACAAGTGGGCGATCAATTGCAAACGGTAAATGATCCTATTTTGCGTAGTGAAATTGGGATTGCACCCATTCCACTTAAGCATACGATCCATGCGTTACCGTCCTCTGAATATCAAGCGTTTAAACGGAAATCCCAATATTATTGGTGGCGAGGTAAATGGACGTTGCAAAGTAGCAGTGATCGCATGGGCTATCGTTTTCAAGGACAAAAATTAGAATTAAAGCAACCTTTGGAAATGCTGTCTCACGCGATTCAATTTGGTAGTGTACAAGTGCCGCCAAGTGGTCAACCAATTATTTTGATGGCGGATGCGCAAACTACGGGTGGTTATCCCAAAATTGCCAATGTGATCGAGGCGGATCTTGGCGCATTGGCGCAGGTACGTTTAGGCTCAACCATTCAATTCGAGGCAGTGAGTTTAGAACAAGCCGCAAAATTACGTCGTAAAAATGAGATATACCTCGATCAAATTAGGAGAATTG
>CAKAQT010000036.1:0-9809 GCA_916720325.1 Parahaemophilus parainfluenzae | reverse complement strand
CTTGGCTTGGTAGCATAATTGGCGGAACATTTAATCCTTTAATGCGTTCATTGATTTCATCTAAAGAAAATGCAGACTTAATTAAAAGCACTATGCTCTCGCCTTTTTTATCATCACTTACAGCCACCGCAACAAATTGATTTTCTTCATCAAATACTTGTGAAAGTTTCTCTTCCACACTACCTAGGCTGATCATTTCTCCACCAACTTTAGCAAATCGAGAATAACGATCCACAATGGTAATAAAGCCGTTATGATCGATATGGCCTTTATCGCCGGTTTTGTAATAACGCACACCATCAATTTCAACAATCACTTCTGCTGTTTTTTCTGGTGCATTCAAATAACCTTTCATGACTTGTCCACCACCAATCAAGATCAAACCGTCTTCGCCGACTGGCAATTCCTGCAAGCTTTCCGGATCCACAATTTTGATAATGGTGCCCGGTAATGGCATACCTACCGTACCTGCTTGATTGAAGGTAAATTCTTGTAAGGTTTCTGGATCAAGTAAATTAGGCATATTCACACTAGCCACTGGTGCTGTTTCAGTCGCCCCATAACCTTCGTAAATTTCCAAGCCAAATTTTAGTTTGAAGGCTTCTTTCACATCTGCTTTCAATTTTTCGGCACCCGCAATAACCATACGCACGTTTTGTAGCATCAACGGATGGAATTTCTTATTGCGTACATACAATCTAAAGAAAGTTGAAGTACCAAATAAAATACTCACTCGATGTCGAGCACACATTTTTCCTACTGTCGCCCCATCAGTCGGATCCGCCACACTCACCATTTTAATGCCTTCACACAATGGCAATAAGGTTGTCACGGTTAAGCCGAATGAGTGAAAAATTGGTAAGGAATTTAAAATGACATCATCTTTGTGGAAATTTAATAATTCACCAATCTGTTTAATGTTTGTCAGTAAATTTTTATGGCTTAATTCAATGCCTTTCGGATCACCTTCACTACCACTACTGAATAAGATGGTTGCATTATCTTCCAAGCTTACGTCTGCAAAGTAACGTAATTTAATCCACCATTGTGGCGCTAAAAACGCCGTTAAAAATGACCGCACTTTATTCGCTTTAGTGATCGATTTCCCTAAATTTTCCATAAAGAGGGCTTTATCCGCCACCACTTGGCTAAAGTCAAAACCTTTTGCGTTCAATTTATCCAAGAATTTTTCAGAGGTAATGACTTGCGAAATATTGGCTTTTTTCAACGCTTTTTCCATCACTTCTGGGCTTAGCGTGTAGTTTAGATTTACCGGTACTTTGCCCATCACCATTAAGGTCATATTGATAATTGCCCCGATTGATGAACTTGGTAATAACACACCAACATTTTTTTCATTCCCTAAAGCGGCTTTCAAGGTTTTCACAAACATTATCACTGCAGCAATAAATTTCAGGTTATTCAGTTTAGTGCCTTGCGCATCCACCACTGCTTCCTTGAATAAATTCGATTTTGCTGAATTCAACCAATGGTGCATCAGCGGTTTACGTTTACTCATCACTTTTTCCCATACGGAGAAAGAAAGTTCGAGCACTTTTTGCTTCATCGCTGTCGCATCAATAAAGCCATGAATGGGTTTACCAAATGCTACTAAAATTTCACGTTTACCTTGGCGTTTAGTTAAATTCTTATAGAAAGAATCCGCACGAGAGAAGCTGCTCCCCCATAATCCACGTAAATAGAAAGGAACAGTCGTCACATTCTCTAAATCTTTTAATACGTGCTCAAAGCCTTTTTGAAACTCATTGATTTGACCGTTATAGCTAATATGTCCTTCTGGGAATAACGCCACTACTTCACCGCGCGCTAAATATTCACGAATGGTTTCAATAGATTCACGGCTTGAGCCGCCACCAATTGGGATGACTTTGAAAATACGGAAGAACCAAGTGAGATACCATTTGTTGTAAATTGGACGATACATGACAAATTTAATCGCACGCGGGCTAGCCGCTTGTAACACTAACCAGTCAATCCAGCTAATATGGTTACCTAATAACAACACGCCACCACTTTGTGGAAGATTTTTTAACCCATCCACATGAAAACGGTAATTCGCTTTTAACGCAAAGAGTAAGAATAAACGCGTAAATAAATGAGGCACTTTCGACATGGTATATAAACTTGCAGCAAAACATGCAGCAGAAGTCACTAAGAATAAACCTTGAGTCGAAACATTAAGTTGTACAAAAACAATGCTTAATAGCAAAAAGACCACCATGAACACGTTTTGCACAAAATTGTTACCCGCCATAATTTTGCCGCTGATTTTCTCCGGTGCGAAATACTGAATAGTTGCATTCAATGGCACAATTAATAAACCACCAGAGAAACCAAAGATAAAAGAACAAAGTGCCAATACCACGCCACTTTGAGCTAGCGTTAAGAAGAATAACGACACACAAATACCCAATGCACCAAGCGGAACAATACCTAACTCAATATGCAAACGAGAAGCACGTCCTGCAAGATATGAACCTAGCACAAGCCCTATTCCACTCACCGCGAGAATCGCTTGAATGACAACAGCATTATCTTCATTGAACATTGCTTTATAATGTGCAGGAAATGCCGCCACAATAATTTGTGACACACCCCAAAACAGGCTCAGTCCAATGACACTCAACCAAATATTTTGATCAGCTTTTAGTGTGCGAACGTTATCTTTTAAATACCCTAAAGAAAGGTATTTTCTCATATCAAACTGACCATCTGTATTCTCAGCTTCTTGCTTAAAGAATGGGATTTTAAAAGCAAAATAGGCTTCTAGTGCACTCAGTAATACTAACGCCACACCAATCACCCAAACACTTTGTAATACTTCATTCGGATCATCTGATGCCACATAATGCGCTTCAAAGAAGAAAGAAAATGCAAAAGAACTAAATAGAATAGCTACAATGGTGAGTGCTTGAATCACACCGTTTGCCATACCGATATTTTCAGTGCCCACAATCGATTTAATAATGCTATATTTAGCTGGAGAATAGACCGCACTTTGCGCCGCCAAAATCAATGTCAGTACAAAGGAAATAGCAAACATTCCCGTCATATAACTCAATAAAATCCCCGCACTGATCGCCACTGCCGCTAAACTGCTATAACGAATCACATTGGTGCGAGAAAATTTATCGTTAATAAATGCCGACGGGGAAAATAAGAAAATAAACGGCAATAAAATCATCGCATTAATTAATGCCGTTAAAACCACCAAACTCTCACCTGAAAAGCTTTTCAGCAATACATTTTGAATGGTAATTTTATGTGCTAAATCCACACTGGCATTAATAAAGGCAATGGCTAAATAAGGCACAAAGCCGGCGTATTTTAAGAGTTTCATTTCGCACTCTCCGCTTGATAAAGATTAAAGGTTTTCATATTCAAGAGATAAGGTTTCAACACCAACAATAAATCAAATAAATGTTTTAATTTTTCATCTTTTTGTTCGCTATTGGCTAATGCCGCTAAAGTCACATTCACCTCTTTTTCCGCTAACATTTTCGCAGCAGCTAAATAAGCTTTCACCACATCCATTTCAGCTTCATCACAACGAGACAAGATCGCCAAAATATCACGTTCTTTTGCGGTAAAAATACCTTCGCGAGGATTCAATAATCCTTCTGCTACCATGTCTTCGATTTGCTGAGTAGAAAGATGAAACTCTTCAGAGAGTTGCTCGACTGAAAACACTTCATTTTCAGCCCCCATGATGATATCCAATAATCCAATAAGGCTTTCATAAGGATTATTCCAATCAAAACGAGGATGAGCAAAAAGTGCTTTAATTTGTGAAATCGTTGCATTGAAATTGCTTTGTAGATATTTAATAAAGCTGAGTAACTTCACACAATGTTCATCATAGAGATGAAAATTCGGTTTATCTTTCACCGGCTCTGGCAACAAACCTTCTTTCACATAGTACAGCACCGTGGATTTTGGTGTCTGACTAAGCTTAACCAAATCATTCATTTTTAACATCAGGATTTCCCTCTAGGTTGATTTGTTGTGTATTGTAGCGTATAAAAATAAAAAGTAAATAGTGTTACTTTACGCTTTTAATTAGATTTAATAAAAAAGTTGCTCATCACATTATGAACAACTTTCTTAATCAGCTTTAGTTTTCAACTTTTCGCCATAGATCCTTACTGTAAATGACGCCCACTGAATTTTTCTTCGCCCCCATAATAGTTGAAGAAATATAAACCGGTGTGGTGTATTGGAAAAGCGGTAAAGCAAGGTTTTCCTGTTGGATCTTCTCACTTAATTTTAAGTAAATTTCTGACCGTTCTTTTTCATTTAAGCTTTTCAATGCTTGTTCAAAAAGTTGGTCATATTCCGCATTGGCATAGCCATTTTTATTATCCGGACTTTTAGAATAGAACAAGCCTAAAAATGCCATCGGATGATTAAAGTCAGCACACCAACCAGAACGAATGACTTGGAAATCTCCTTTTTGGCGCTTAGTCTGTAATGTTTGCCAATTGACAGGTTGAGCATCCACGCGCAACATATCGGATTGTGTTAATTGGCCCACTAAACGTTGCGCAATATTTACATGCAAGGGTGCATCATCATAAAGCACATTTAAATGTAGCGGATGTCTTTCATCAATTTTATTTTGAGCCAATAACTGCTCGGCAACAACGGGCTCCCATCTTGAATCTTGTCCATTTAACATGGCTTTCGGTAAAAAATACGAACTTGGAATTGCCGCTGGAATCTCATTATTCACAATATTCGTAACCGAAACCAACGACGCAATCGCCTTACGCACATCTGCCTTAGCAACTTTAGGATCGTTTAAATTAAATTCATAAAAATATCCACAAAGCTGCGGAAAATGCTGGAGCTCTGAGTGGACTTCCGGCACATCAACCACCACATCAAAGTGAGATAATTTAGTGGCGATAAAAGGCAAATATTCTACACGCTCAAAAGCGACATTATTTTTTTGCCAATAATAGGGGTTTTTAGCTAAGTGTATACTTTTCACATTTTCACTTTCGATCATATAAGCCCCGTTTGTCACGGGAGAATCAGGATCGCTATATTGTGGCACGAGGCTAATATGCGCCAACATTTCCGGCAAATACGGTGTTGGTTTATCAAGCTCAATACGTAAAATGCGGTCATTTTCCGCATAAATTCCTAAGCTCTTAAAAGGTTTATTTTTTTCTAAAACGCCTTTCGCATTTTTTAGATTAAGATAAGCCAAATAAGATCTTAATGGACTATTTGATTGAGATAATGCTTGCCAAGAAAGCATGACATCCTGAGCAACTAAAGGATCGCCATTTGACCAACGAAGCCCTTCTCGCAAGGTAAAGATCCAGGTTTTGTTATCTTTCGTTTGCCAACTTTCTGCGATACCCGGCACGATTCGCCCTTCCGAATCATAAGCGGTTAAACCTTCATATAAATCACGCAATAAGTTTTCTTGTTCTGGATAACGCACAAACCAAGGCTCAAAAGAAGGGGGATGAGTAAACGCTCGAGTCAGCAAAGTTCGACTCGGTTTTGATGTATTTTCTTGTTCGATAGACTGACTTTGTGTTGGTTGCTCTTCTGCTGCCGCGTTTGTAGATTTAGGACTGTTTAATTTATCACAACCACTCAATCCAAAAACGATACCGAAAATGACCGCACTTTTAAGCCAAGTAAAGAAAGAATTATCCATTTTCAACGTCTTCTGTTTTAATCCAAAAGAAAAAGAACCAATATTTTACCGCAATTAAAATGGCAATGATCGTTCGCCCCACTACACTTGGGGTAAAGTAAAAGCCAATTAAAAGCATTGTAGTTGAAAAGGTTAGAATAGAAATTTTTGCTTTTTTTGTTAATGCACGACGTTCATTAAAGGATTTTAGGTGCTTTTGATAAAGCTTCGTCCCTAAAAACCATTGTTCTAAACGAGAAGAGCCTTTCGCAAAAGAATAAAGTGTAAGCAGTAAAAAAGGTGTTGTCGGAAGAATAGGTAAAAAAATACCAATAACACCTAATATTAAAGAAATGCATCCAAGAACAACATACATGGCCTTGGTTAAAGAAGTTTTTGGGAAAAACTTAAGTGAAACAACACCTATAACGATCGCAAGAGCAATGATGCCAGAAAAAATGATAATAGAAAAAAAGGAAGCGCCGTTCATCATAAACCCTAAATAAAAGTGATACGCAATTATTACTGATTTTTTAGATTTTTCAACCTTGATATTATAGAATTTGTCGCAATTTACTAAAGAAACAGTTAGCAAAAGGAATATTTATGTCTAATCCATTACTTCATATTGAAGGCTTACCTCCGTTTTCTCAAATCAAACCAGAACATATTCAACCGGCAATCCAAAAACTCATCGAAGAAAATCGTCAAGCCATTGAACAAGTTTTAAAACAACCGCACTTTACTTGGGAAAACTTTATTGAACCACTTTCTGAAGCAGGAGAACACTTAAGTCGTGCTTGGTCACCCATCTCCCATTTAAATTCAGTTAAAAACAGCCCTGAATTACGTGATGCGTACCAAGCCTGCTTACCACTACTCTCTGAATACAGCACTTGGGTGGGTCAACACAAGGGCTTATACAATGCTTATTTAGCCTTAAAAAATAGCCCTGAATTTGCCACTTATTCAGTGGCGCAAAAGAAAGCCATTGAAAATGCACTACGTGATTTTGAGCTTTCAGGTATCGGTTTATCTGAAGAAAAACAAAAACGTTATGGTGAGATTGTTGCTCGCTTATCAGAATTAAGCGCACAATTTAGCAATAATGTACTCGATGCCACCATGGGCTGGGAAAAAGTCATTGAAGATGAAAGCCAATTGGCAGGTCTTCCTGAATCTGCATTACTTGCGGCAAAACAATCTGCAGAAAGTAAAGGCTTGAAAGGCTATCGCTTTACGTTAGAAATCCCAAGTTATTTGCCAATTATGACCTATTGTGAAAATGCAGCATTACGCGAAGAAATGTATCGTGCTTATGCGACTCGCGCTTCTGATCAAGGTCCAAACGCAGGTAAATGGGATAACACCGCGATCATTGAAGAAATCATGACGTTACGCGTAGAACTAGCCAAACTATTAGGTTTCAATACCTATACTGAACGCTCACTTGCGACCAAAATGGCAGAAAATCCACAACAAGTGTTAGATTTCTTAAATAACCTTGCAGATCGTTCAAAAGCACAAGGTGAGAAAGAATTAGCTGACCTCAAAGCTTATTGTGAAAAAGAATTTGGCGTTACTGAACTTGCCCCTTGGGATATCAGTTTCTATTCTGAAAAACAAAAACAACATTTATATGCGATCAATGATGAAGAACTTCGTCCTTATTTCCCAGAAGATCGCGTTATTTCGGGATTATTTGAATTAATTAAACGTATTTTTAATATTCGTGCAGTTGAACGTTTTGACGTCGATACGTGGCATAAAGATGTGCGTTTCTTTGATTTAATTGATGAAACTGATGAAGTACGCGGTAGTTTCTATCTCGATCTTTATGCGCGTGAAAATAAACGTGGCGGTGCATGGATGGATGATTGTATCGGCAGAAAACGCAATGCCGACGGTTCAATTCAAAAACCTGTTGCCTATTTAACGTGTAACTTCAACGCCCCTATTGGTGATAAGCCAGCGTTATTCACCCATGATGAAGTCACGACTCTATTCCACGAGTTTGGTCATGGTATTCACCATATGCTCACCAAAGTTGATGTGCCTGATGTCGCGGGTATCAATGGTGTACCTTGGGATGCGGTAGAGCTTCCAAGTCAATTTATGGAAAACTGGTGTTGGGAAAAAGAAGCGCTTGATTTTATTTCGGGTCACTTTGAAACGCACGAACCATTACCAGAAGAAAAATTAAATCAACTTCTCAAAGCGAAAAACTACCAAGCAGCGATGTTTGTGTTACGTCAGCTTGAATTTGGCTTGTTTGATTTTACCCTTCATCATACTTTTGAACCAGGCAAAGCTAATCAAGTACTTGATACCTTAAAAGCAGTGAAAGATAAAGTTGCCGTAATTAAAGGCGTTGAATGGGCAAGAACACCACATAGCTTTAGCCATATTTTTGCCGGCGGTTATGCTGCAGGTTATTACAGCTATTTATGGGCTGAAGTACTATCTGCAGATGCCTTCTCTCGCTTTGAAGAAGAAGGAATTTTCAATCCAGTTACGGGTAAATCTTTCTTGGATGAAATTCTCACTCGCGGCGGCTCTGAAGAACCAATGGTCTTATTCAAACGCTTCCGTGGACGTGAACCTCAATTAGACGCATTGCTTCGTCATAAAGGCATTGCAAACTAATGAACTAAAAAAGAGCGGTCAAATTTTTGACCGTTTTTTATTTATCAATAGGCAGAAAATAAAAAAGCCCTCGGTAATCCGAAGGCTTTTATTTTTACTATCGTAATAAAAATTAGCGACGTAAACCTAAACGAGCGATAGTGCTTTGGTATAAAGCAAGATCAGTACGTTTTAAGTAGTCTAAAAGTTTACGACGACGAGAAACCATACGTAATAAACCACGACGACCATGGTGGTCTTTTTTGTGCTCAGCAAAGTGAGCTTGTAAGTGGTTGATTTGTGCAGTTAATAATGCGATTTGAACTTCAGAAGAACCAGTATCTTTCGCATCGCGACCAAATTCAGCAACGATTGCTGCTTTTTTTTCAGTACTTAGAGACATTTTTTACTCCTAAAAGGTAGTGTTATTAATACATCATTCGCCGATCTCTAACTCAGCGATGACAAGGAGCCTGAATTTTAACGATTGAGCAGGATAAAGGCAAGCTTTATTCTACTCATTCCTTAATAAATTAATCTTTCAGCGCTTTGATTTTCTCAATCACGTTTGTGGTTGAACAGCCATTTTCGAAATTCAATACACGAACATCGCCACCATTTGCCCACACTTCTTCACTACCTGCAATCTCTTCAGGTTTGTAATCGCCGCCTTTCACTAATAAATCCGGTAAAATCTCACCGATTAAACGTTGTGGTGTATCTTCATCAAAAGAAACCACCCAATCCACTGATGCTAAACCAGCCAATACTGCCATACGTGCATTCAGATTGTTAATTGGGCGACTTTCACCTTTTAAGCGTTTGACTGAATCATCTGTATTCACCGCAACAATTAAACGGTCACCAAGTTTGCGAGCATTTTCTAAGTAAGACACATGGCCTGGATGAAGAATGTCAAAACAACCGTTTGTCATCACAATTTTCTCACCGCGTGCTTTAGCATGAGCTACTGCTGTTTTTAACTGACTTTCTGACATAATACCGAAGCCTGTTTCAGAACGACCATGGATCGCATTCTCTAACTCCACGGTAGAGACTGTTGATGTACCCAATTTCCCCACTACGATACCTGCCGCTACGTTAGCTAAATAGCAAGATTCTTCAAAAGAACGCCCATCTGCAAGTGCAGTAGCTAAGACACTGATTACCGTATCACCCGCACCTGTTACATCAAACACTTCTTTTGCAACAGTTGGTAGATGGAACGGTTCTTGATTTGGACGAAGTAATGTCATGCCTTTTTCAGAACGGGTCACTAAAAGTGCGGTCAATTCAATGTCTGAAATTAATTTTAAACCTTTCTCAATGATTTCTTCTTCAGAAGCACATTTACCCACTACGGCTTCAAACTCAGACATATTTGGTGTCAGTAAAGTCGCACCACGATAGCGCTCAAAATCTGTGCCTTTTGGATCGATCAAGACTGGTACATTTGCTTTGCGTGCAATTTGAATCATTTTTTGCACATCTTTTAACGTGCCTTTAC
>CAKAQT010000035.1:0-9873 GCA_916720325.1 Parahaemophilus parainfluenzae | reverse complement strand
AAACTTAATTCAAATTAACCGCACTTTGGGTAACTAAAGTGCGGTTATTTTTTTGCATTCCTTTCAACAAATGAAATGTTGAGAATATAAAAAGAGCGGTCAAATTCAAAATATAATGAAATTTGACCGCTCTTTTTTTATGAGAGATTACTTCGCTAAAGCGAAAATGGCTTCAATAGCTTCTTTGGTATACGTTTTTTCCACTTTCGCTCTGATAGCGGTTTGAACCGCATTATCGACAATTTCAGATAAGGTTTTATCATCAATGCCAAGTTGTTCAAGGCGGGTAGGTGTACCGATTTTATCAAACCAAGCTTTTAAGGCGAGGATACCGTCTTCAGCCTTGTCTAAGCCAAATATTGCTTTAGCAAAGCGTTTGAATTGAGCAGGATTTTTGGATTGATACCATTGCATCCACGCAGGCATAATCACGGAAAGTCCAGCTCCATGTGGCACATCTGAAATCGCACTCATGGAATGCTCAATCATATGATTTGGAAAACCGTAAGGTGAGATACCTAAATGGGTTAAACCGTTTAACGCCAGTGTGGCTGCCCAGGCAAATTCACCACGCGCATTGAGATCTTGTGGATCATTAAGCAAGATTTCTGTGGTGCGAATCACGGTTTTAATATTGCTTTCTACTAAGAAATCAATAATTTCAGGGCGATATTCCGCTGTGAAGTAGGCTTCAATAGAATGAGCAATAATATCCGCGGCAGAGTACACTAAATAATCACGACTAACGGTCGCTTGTAATTTCGGATTAATGACTGATACTTTTGGGAATAAATGATTGTTGTGAATCGAATATTTTTGCTGCGTTTCTTCATTGGTAATGACTGAGCCCCAGTTCATTTCGCTGCCTGTTGCTGCGAGGGTGATTACATCAAAAATCATCAATGCTTTTTGCACCGGTGTGCCTTTAAAGAAGTCCCAAGTATCACCGTCATAGCACGCACCTGCCGCGATCGCTTTCGCACTATCAAGACAAGAGCCGCCACCGATACTCAACACACTATCTGCACCAAAGGCTTTCGCCATTGTAACGGCTTCACGAACTTTGCTGACTGTCGGGTTGCTTTTTACGCCACCACATTCAATGTATTCAATGCCATGTTCACGCAAACTTTTCGCCACATCTTCAAATAAACCGGATTGTTTAACACGCTCACTACCATAGATAATTAAGGCCTTTTTTGCACCGTATTCGTGCATATATTTCCCCATCTCTTTTTCTTTATCGAGACCAAATTCAATGCGAGTAGGGTTTTGAAAACTAAATGGATACATATTTATCTCCTTATTATCTGTTAAGTGCGGTCAGTTTTTGCGTTGTTTTTATTCTACAAAGTAATGCGGAATGAAGTGGCTATCATTGCCGGTAACAGGGGTAAAATCTTCTCTCAATCCAATGCCACAAGCCACATCACCCACTACCCAAGAACCAATCATAGGATACATACCATCAAAATTTGGCAGTTCAAATTTTTGTTGATAGATATAGCCTGCTTGATCGTAAAAGGCAGAATGTTCGCTACCTTTGGCGGCAAATTCTAGACTATTACGTTTTTCATAGTAAGAAACATTGGCACCCTCACGGCCCAACGTCGGTTTTTTCACCCATATTGATTGACGATCGGTAATATCATGCTTGCTAAAGTAAGCGGGTAGTAATAATGGATGATTTGGATGTTTTTGCCATAATTTTGCTAATAGCACTTTATTGCTTAATAGTAATTTCCACGCCGGTTCAATAAAGGTGGTGGATGAATTAAGCATGTGTGGTGCATATTCTGTCGTGGTCATCCATTCAAGCGGATAGAGCTTAAATAAACAATCAATAGGTTGATTATTCAGATCGAGGAATTGCTGACTGTCTTTATCGTAGCCCACATCTTCAATAGCGAGCTGATGAATATGCCAACCTGCGTTGTAAGCCACATCCGCTAGGTAATCAATATTGCCCCAATCTTCACGCCCAGCTTCTTGCATGGCACTAAAATGGAAATCGTTTAATCCAGTTTGCTGTTGAATAAACTGAAAGCGATTAAGCAATTCTTCGTGAATCCAATTGAATTGGTCACGATGCGCTAAGCCTTCAATTTGCTCTAACCATTGCCATTGCACCACGGCAGCTTCAAGCAGGGAAGTTGGCGTGTCGGCATTGTATTCAAACATTTTGAGGTTTTCACCGTCATAACCAAAATCAAAACGGCCATATAAGTGCGGTACGTTTTTAGCCCATGTTTGTTCAATCAGATTTTTCTGTAAGTCGGTGAAGCGATAATGGGCATAATCACCTTGTTTAATTTCATCGGCAACAAAGTCCATACACATCGCGTGCAATTCGTTGGTGGCGTCTTCAATACGATCGATTTCCGCTAGGGTAAATTCATACGCCACATTATCCGACCAATAATGCGAACCATCAGAGGAAGGCAGATTATAGTAATCAAAGCCCACATCTAATAATTGTTGCACCATATTGGGACGAGTAGGAAAGCCCGTAATTCGTTTCATATTTAACCGCCTGAGCTACGGTTACTGCTTGAATTTGAGCTTTTAAAGCCACCGCGTGAAACTGGTTTGCTGTAAGTGCTACCAGCATTGCCTTTTACTAATACAGGTTTACCAACAGAACGATTAGTTTGCGGTTGGATAACTTGCCCCGTTGGTGTTGAAACGGCACGGTTGCTTGGATTGTAGCTAGGCCCTAAAAATGATCCCATCGTACGCGCAATCATATAGCCCATTGCGGCACCTGCAATCGCACTACCCATACTGCCGTGTCCTTCTCCTGTTGCAGAACTCGTGTGGCTTGCTCCCTCTGAACCGTTTGAGTTGCCAGAGTGAGTTGCACCATCAGGATTTAAGGTTTGTTTGACGGTTTGATTGTCTTCTGACCATTCACTATTATTGCTTGGACGTGTATTTAAATTGCCCGAGAGAGAGGAGCCAGATCCAGCATGTGCAGTTGTGCCGCTATTATTTTCATTAGATTGGTCAGCTTCGCACAATTCAATTTTTTGCCAATCGGCTAAACAATCCTCAAGGCTGTTATAAACATCTCGTTGAACTTGCTCTTCTGAGCAGCCGCCCAATAAAGCAACAATAGAAAGGCTGACGAGAACTTGATTTTTCTTTTTCATCATAGAGTTAAAGTGTTAATAATTCAGTTAAATGATTGATTTCTAATGTAGGCAAAACACTTGCTTCAGTAAATGAATTGAGATTTTTGCCCGATAAATTAATCCATACAGCTTGGCAGCCGGCTTGAATGGCGCCTTGAACATCCGTGGTTAAGTTATCACCGATGTGTAAAATTTCACTCGGTTTTACGCCAAAATAATGGGCGGTTTGGTGGAATAAATCTTGATGAGGTTTCGCTCTGCCTTGCTCTCCACCACGTAAACTCAGCTGAAAGTGTTCAAATCCGATTCGTGTTGCAATCACATTACCATTGGTAATCACGCTAAGCGGGTAGCGATCTTTCAGTTGATTCAGCACTTCAATGCTTTCAGCTGGCACATCAATTTTATGTCGCCATTCAATAAATTCTTCCATAGCGATGGCCAAAGTGCGGTCAATTTCAACCGCACTTTTACTATGATGCACCAGTAAGTGCCGTAACGTTTCGACACGCCAGGTAATCACATCTTCAGCAATCAAGGGATCTTTCTCCGCCAGTTGCCATTTCCATTCTCGCCAATATTCTGAGGTAAGCTCGCTCAGTTGTGCGTGTTCTTGTACACATTGAAGAAAGCGTTCTTCGGCTAAACGAATGACATCACTGTTATCGTAAAGGGTGTCATCAAGATCAAAACTCATAACCTTGAAAGGCTGAAGACCGCGGTAAAATCGCATAGTTAATCCTATTTAATGGTATTCACACCAAGCCATGCTGTTGCACGTTCATTGGTGATTTCTTCGTGTGTCCACATGCTCATTAAGTCAGGCTGAGGATGTTTGTTAGTGTTATAGCCGATCAAATGAGCAAAATCAAATACGGCATGCGGATAGCCGTTAATAAGCAATAAGGCTAAATAACCGCTTTCATCCCAGCAGATTTCTAATTTACGTGCTTCGTGGTGATTGCGTGTGTTATCGACGTTATAAACATGTAAGCAATCGACAACAGGCTGCGCATTTTGACGCATATCTAATGCATAAAAATAGCCCGTTTCACCGTCATCTTCAAACATCACCGCCAGATGATCATGCACAGTCGAGTGTGTGCCGACTTGTTTTGGTTGACCGAGAAAGAGTTGATCTTCGAGGGTTAAATGTAACATGGTATTTCCTAATCAAATTGTGTAGTCCAGTGACTACTATGGTGTGCCTGAAAGCAAAGTTCAACCTGTGCGGGCGTATTTTTTTCTTCATTCATTGGTGGCAGTTCATTTAATGCAAAATAGGCAGATTGCACTGTTTCACTATTTGGTTGAAATTTACCACTTAATGGTTCGCACATGACGAAGGTTTTGAGTACAGGATGTACAAAAGGCGGAAAATTGCGTTTATGTTGTTCATGAATAGCAATAATAAAAGTCGGCTTAACATTAAGCCCCGCTTCTTCGCGTACTTCTTTAATCGTATTACTATGAATGGTTTCTAGCACATCTATCCAGCCGCCAGGCAGTGACCAAAGACCATCATTTTCTTGTACTAATAAAATTTTATCATCTTTGAAAATAGCTGCGCGCGAGTCTATTTTAGGGGTTTGATAACCTGTCTCATTGCAGAAAAACGATTTAACGGTTTCTTTGGGTATGGCTGTTTTATAAGCGAGCATTTCAGCAGACAAATCCCGCAAGCGTTCATAGCGTTCAATATCATAGATATTTTTGCAATAAGTTAGCCCGTTTTGTGCAATGCTTTGGATTTCGATAGCCCAAGATAGCCAAGGTTCAGTAAGAAGTGAATCAGATTGTGTCTTCATAAAAACACCTTAAAAAAACACCGCACTTTTATGCAAAGTGCGGTGATATTTTACCTTAAATTAAGCAAAAATTATGCTTGACCTTTAACCGCTTTTAAACCTAAGAACGGAGCTGGTGTACCAGCACGTTCTAATGCTTCTTCGATACGGATTAATTGGTTGTATTTCGCAATACGGTCAGAACGGCTCATAGAACCAGTTTTGATTTGACCTGCTGCTGTACCAACCGCTAAATCAGCGATAGTCGCATCTTCGGTTTCACCTGAACGGTGAGAGATAACAGCGGTGTAACCTGCATCTTTAGCCATTTTGATTGCTGCTAAAGTTTCAGTTAAAGAACCGATTTGGTTGAATTTGATTAAGATAGAGTTTGCGATACCTTTTTCGATACCTTCTTTTAAGATTTTGGTGTTAGTGACGAATAAGTCGTCGCCCACTAATTGAACGCGGTCGCCTAACACTTTAGTTTGGTATGCAAAACCATCCCAGTCAGATTCATCTTGACCATCTTCGATAGACACGATTGGGTATTGTTTAGTTAATTCTTCAAGATAGTGTGTGAACTCTTGAGAAGTGAATGAACGGCCTTCGCCTTTCATTTCGTATTTGCCGGTTTCTTTGTTGTAGAACTCAGAAGATGCGCAGTCCATTGCTAAAGTCACGTCTTTACCTAATACATAACCTGCTTTTTCTACAGCTTCTTTGATACATGCTAAAGCGTCAGCGTTAGATGCTAAGTTAGGTGCGAAACCACCTTCATCACCTACAGCAGTGCTCATGCCTTTAGATTTTAATACTTTCGCAAGGTTGTGGAATACTTCAGCACCGATACGAAGTGCTTCACGTAACGTTTTCGCACCAACTGGTTGAATCATGAATTCTTGGATATCAACGTTGTTATCTGCGTGCTCACCACCGTTGATGATGTTCATCATTGGTAATGGCATAGAGTAAACGCCTGGAGTGCCGTTAAGTTCTGCAATGTAAGCGTAAAGTGGTAAACCTTTAGACGCTGCAGCGGCTTTTGCGTTTGCTAAAGATACCGCTAAGATTGCGTTTGCACCGAAGTTAGATTTGTTTTCAGTACCGTCTAAATCGATCATGATTTGGTCGATTTCAGCTTGGTTAGACGCTTCTTTACCCACTAATGCATCTGCGATAGGACCGTTTACAGCTGCAACCGCTTTTAATACACCTTTACCTAAGAAACGAGATTTGTCGCCGTCACGTAATTCTAATGCTTCACGAGAACCAGTAGATGCACCTGATGGCGCAGCTGCTAAACCAACGAAACCACCTTCAAGATGAACTTCAGCTTCTACAGTTGGGTTACCACGAGAGTCGATGATTTCACGACCAATGACTTTAACGATTTTTGCCATTTTGTTTTCCTCTGTTTAAAGTTAATTAAAATTAGTTAGGCGAACCTAAAGTGGCAATATAATAAAGCAAATTTAGAAATTTGTCTTGGAAAAATGACCGCACTTTGATCTGTATCTTATTTTTCACTCAAGTGCGGTAAGTTTTTATCTCTTTTTCGCCAATTATTTCTTTTATTTCAGTGGAATTGCCTTCAAAAGTTGGTTAAAGTTGCACGAAATTTCGTATTATTTTACGGAGAATTATTTATTCTTAATTAGACTTTGTTGCATTGAAAAAGGAATCATTATGTCTCTTTCGACTTTTTTTCAGCAGATCAAAACACAAATAAAATCAGCAATATCCACCCATCCGATTGAAATCTTCATGATTGCTGCATTTGCTCTTGGGATTTGGTTTGTGGATATGAACTCCGAAAAAGATCATTTAGCTTATTGGCTATTTGAGCCAATGCTGTTTGCCTTTATTTATTTGTCTCGTCCTTGTGCCTGGTATCGTTTTTCGTGGATTGTGCCTCTCATTGCTATTTTCACCATTTGGCAAGTAAATGATAATGCTGATTTTTATGGCTATAGCCCTAAGTTTTGGGGCGCTCAATTTATTGTATTATTGATATTATGTGGCTTTCCATTTGTCAGAAACAATCAAGCCTTTACTTATCGTAATTTTACGACGCTATATTACATCACTTCATCCATTGCTGGCTGGGGGCTCGTCTCTGGTTTGGTAGCCGCAATTTTGGCTTCAATCAGTACATTATTTAACATTGATTTTAGTGAATGGTTTCAAAAGCATCTTTATTCCTCAATTACTGCATTTTGTCTTCCTTTATTCTTCTTGGTCTTTCAGCAGCGCCAAGAAAATACAAAGATGACGCTAAATCGTAGTTTTGATATTTTAGTGAATTTTATCTTAGTGCCCGCCTTGATGATTTTTACTGCACTACTTTATGCTTATGTGGGCAAAATTATCTTAGCAGGGGCGTTGCCAAAAGGTATGGTGTCGAATATTGCGTTGCCTTACTTAGTTGGAGGCTTAGGTGTTTACGCTTTACGTAGTATTAGTGTTAAAGCAAATTGGGACAGTTTCTTTAAGTCTTTTCCATACCTTTCCATTGTGCCAATTGTATTGTTATGGTTGGCTATTGACCGTCGAATTAGTGCCTATGCTTGGACTGAGCAACGGATTTATTTAGTGGCTCTAGCCTCGGCGATTACGATTGCTTATACCATTTTAATCATTCCTAAAATTCGTCAATATCGTTTGATTTCTGTCGTTGTGATAGTAGCTATTTTTGCCATGACTTGGGTGGTGAAACCGAAAGAAATCGCTTATCAAAGCCAAACGGAACGTTTTGAGCATTTACTCACAAAGCTTAATTTATCTGATGGACAAGGGAAAATTCGTGATGATGTGGATTTTTTAAGTCGTTTAGAAGATATGCCTGAAAACGAACGCCAAGATTGGAATGAATTAGATGATGTATCTGATTACTTAGTTCATCGTTTGGACTTAGGGCTTTATGATGATTCTAATTATGAAGAGAAACGAAAAGCCTTTGTGGAAAAATATGGTGAAAAAGCGAATGAATTGATTTCATTGGATGTTTATGAGCATTCTTTCCGTATCAATGATAGCGACATTATGGCTCAGCAAAATAGCCCAGTTAGAGAAGCGGAGTTCGAATGGACGTCAATTGATCTTACGCCGTATAAAAAATGGATCCATGTACCTGTATATCAATTCTATCGCGCGGATGAGAACAGTTCTAAAAAAGAAAAGAATGAGTCAAAAGAACAAGCAGAAGTTTGCTTTGTTGAAGAGCACGATAGATATTGTACTAATATGGATCAACACATTAAGAAAGTGTTTCAACAACATCACTTAGACTCAATGAAGAAACTGGCAGAATCAGATCTCAAACTCATCCGTAAAGACTTGCTAAAAATTGATGCACCAGGTTTTGCTATCTATTTAGGTTCACTTGAAATGCAATTTAGTCAAGACAAAGCCTATCACTATAAGTCGCTAACCGTTGAAGCTATTTTTGATAAATAGGTTAGATGTGTAAAGTGCGGTGGTGTTATTGCAAAAATTTAGCTAAAACTGACCGCACCTTGATATTAAATGAATAAAACTGCCCTAATTCTATTTAGATTGAGGGCGTCGAGTAATAGAACTCAAAGCGTTATTGAACGCGTTGATATAAAAGTTTTTTCAATAATTGGATGCGTTGGTCTAAAATGCTGAACATCGTATGTCGATCTTCTCCAAATAATGAAATTTCGCAAGTAGATTGAATCTTATCGTAAGCCAAAAATGCCATTTCAAACTCTTCTTTGCTGAGTTTAATGGATTTTTCGTGTAACGTTCGGCTTAGTAAGCTCACTTCTTTCGATGTTAAGTCAGGAAATAAATGACTTATCCATAGCTCCATAGAGTATTGAACAGACTCGCTAATTTTGTCATGTATTTTACTCGCTTGGCCTTGATGTATCCGATAAAATAACAAGGGTTCTGGTAAATTAGCAAATTTCCTTTGATGTAAGGCACATTGTACCCACATATGAAAATCGGGAGCTGTGGCTGTTTGGGCATAATTAATGGCGAGCTCTTTAATGCTCGAATGTCGCCACATTGTAGATGGATTAATGATATTGTCGCGAGCTAAAGAAAAATATGCTTTTATATCTTTATCTAAAAGAGGAAGTGTACTCACTTTAGTCGTTTTATCAGTTTGCCCATCATTAAAGAACAGAGCATTACTTCCTAAAATATCAATTTCGGGATGCTCGTCTAAATATTGAACTTGTTTTTCAAAACGATGTGTCACACAAATATCATCAGCATCCATACGTGCAACATATTCAACATTCATATAGTTAAGCATATCCATGACAAATTGCATTACAGCAGGCTCACCTTGGTTTTGTGGTAAATGGTAAACACGTAAGCGAGCATCTTTTGCTGCATAAGTTTCGAGAACCTTGCCTGTGTTATCGGTAGAAGTATCATTAACCGCAAGAATGCAAAAATCACTAAATGTTTGATTCAATAATGACTCTAAACATTCAGTGAGAAAATTTTCTGCATTGTATGCAGGTAACATTACTGCAAGTTTCATTTTTGGCTATCCATTATTAAATGAGTGAATAAGGCTCAGATGATATTATTCCTTATTAATACAAAATGCGGTCAAAAATACAAGAATTTTTGACCGCACTTGTTTATGGAATCATCAGTAAATTATTTTTCAGTTTTTAACTGATTTTCTCTAGCTGCTTTGACAAAGCCTTCAAATAATGGGTGGCCATCACGTGGTGTTGATGTAAATTCTGGGTGGAATTGACATGCCACAAACCATGGGTGATTTGGTACTTCGATGATTTCCACTAATTTACGATCCGCTGATAAACCAGTTACTTTAAGACCCGCTTTTTCAATTTGTGGAAGCAGGTTATTGTTTACTTCATAGCGGTGACGGTGACGTTCTTCTATGGTTTCTTTGCCATATAATGCACGCGCTTTTGAGCCTTCAATTAAATGACATT
>CAKAQT010000034.1:0-9929 GCA_916720325.1 Parahaemophilus parainfluenzae | reverse complement strand
CGCACTTTTAGCCGAACAAAAATCACTGAGAGAAAAAAGAGCGGTTGAAATTGGCTATAAATTAGAAAAAGCAGGCGTTCCTAATGCCTATGAAGGCGCAAAAGCGTTAGCCAATGGGGAAGTAACTCGTGCTCATTATGCGCGTTATTTGGTGCAAATCGGGAAGGTTTCAAATGATGGGCAAGCCTTTAAGCGTTATCTAGGCAGTGGAAAATCGTGTTTTGTCAAAGCTGAATGGGTAGATATTCCAACAGCGATTGATACGATTCATGCAGCAGGTGGAGTTGCCGTCATTGCCCATCCTATGCGTTATAACATGACAGGAAAATGGATTCGTCGATTAATTGTTGATTTCAAACAATGGGGTGGTGATGGCATGGAAGTTGCGGATAGTGGACAAACTAAAGATCAGCGTCAATATCTTGCGCGTTTAGCCAATGAATATGACTTAGCCGCCTCTTTAGGCTCAGACTTTCATTTTCCTTGCGGATGGATTGAATTAGGAAAGAATTTGTTTTTACCTGAAGAGGTTAAACCGATTTGGACATTATTTGAATAATAAAGGGCGGTCAATCCGCCCTTGTTTTTTATATTTGACTGTTTTCACACAAACCGAGGCTCGCGAGAAATTCAATAAATGCGCGAACTTTTGCCGGTAAATGACGACGATTCGGGTAAACCACATAAATATCTAAAGGTTTTTGTTTATATTCAGACAAAATTTCAACTAATTCACCTGAAGCAAGCGCATCTTTGACAAAGAAGCTCGGTGAATTACTGATGCCCAAGCCAGCTTTCGTCATTTCTAACAATGCCATACCATTATTAGAAACCACTTTAGATTGAATTTTATAACGTTGAATTTGATTGGCTTTTGTTGATTGCCAATGCACCTGATTTAACGATGATTTATAAAGTAAACCTTGGTGATATTCTAAATCATCAGGTGTAAGCGGTGTGCCTCGCGACTCTAAATAACTTGGCGAAGCAACAAAATGCATAGGGGAGCTGCTAATTTTACGCGCAACAAGTGAGCTATCTTGCATATAGCCGATACGTAATGCTAAGTCATAGCCCTCAGCAACGAGATCAACACGTTTGTCTTCAAATTCAATTTCTACGTGTAAATTAGGATGAAGTTCAATAAATTTAGGCAAGTTAGGCGAGATATAAAGTAAGCCAAAATCACGTGGCACAGAGATTAATAAATTGCCTTGTAAGCTCGTTGCCATATTACTAATGCTAGAATCAGCCTCGCTTAGATCTAATAAAATGGCTTGGCAACGTTGGTAATAAAGCATACCGGCTTCAGTTGGTACAATTTTTCGTGTTGTACGTTGTAATAATCGTGTTTTTAAATGTTCTTCTAATTGTGAAACTAATTTACTCGCCATCGCCACAGAAATATTCTGTTGGTTGGCGGCTTGTGTAAAACTTTGCGTTTCGATCACTTTGCAGAAAACCGAAATTGCATTGAGTTTATCCATTTATAAATCCTTTTTGAAAAAAAGCTTGATTTTATCGGCGTAAGTTTGCAGTATATCGCCAATTTTACAGAATTCTAGTTATATTTTAGGTAAGCAAATGAGCAAATCTTTAGTGATTGTGGAGTCGCCAGCTAAAGCGAAAACCATCAATAAATATTTAGGTAGCCAGTATGTGGTGAAATCCAGCGTAGGGCATATTTGTGATTTGCCTACAGCAGGGAGTAGCACAGGCGAGAAGGCTAAACCAGTTTCCACTAAAGGATTAAGTGCGGAAGAAAAAAACAAAATTAAAGCAGAAAAAGACCGCGCGGCCTTAGTGAAACGTATGGGGATTGACCCCTATGACGATTGGAAAGCCAATTACCAAATTCTACCAGGCAAAGAAAAAGTGGTAGCCGAATTAAAATCCCTTGCTAAAAAATCCGATCATATTTATCTCGCAACCGACTTGGATAGAGAAGGAGAGGCTATCGCGTGGCATTTACGTGAAGTGATCGGTGGCGATGATAGTCGTTTTAGCCGCGTTGTATTTAATGAGATTACGAAGAAAGCGATTGAAAAAGCATTCCAGCATCCTGCGCACATTAATATGGACCAGGTTAATGCTCAGCAAACCCGTCGTTTCTTAGACCGAGTGGTAGGCTTTATGGTGTCGCCATTATTATGGAAAAAAGTGGCGCGAGGACTATCTGCCGGACGTGTGCAATCTGTTGCCGTGAAATTGGTGGTAGAGCGTGAACGTGAAATCAAAGCATTCCAACCGGAAGAATTTTGGGAAATTGAAGCGCTAACCCAAACGAGCAAGAAAGAAGACTTACGTTTGGATGTGGTGCAATATAAAGGCAAGAAGTTTGAGCCGAAAAATGAAAAAGAAGCACAAAGTGCGGTCGATTTCTTAAATAAATCACATTACGTTGTCACAGATTTAGAAACAAAACCAACAGGTTCTAAACCAAGAGCCCCATTTATTACTTCAACCTTACAACAAACTGCAAGTACGCGTTTAGGTTTTGGAGTGAAGAAAACCATGATGTTGGCACAACGTTTATATGAAGCCGGTTATATCACTTATATGCGTACGGACTCAACCAACTTGAGCCAAGATGCATTAAATATGGCACGCTCTTATATCGAAAGCCATTTTGGCAAAGATTATTTGCCCGCTAAACCGAATTTCTACTCGAGCAAAGAAAATGCACAAGAAGCGCACGAAGCGATTCGTCCTTCTGATGTAAAAACGCTCGCAGATCATTTAAGTGGCATGGATAAAGATGCTGTGCGCTTGTATGATTTAATCTGGCGTCAATTTGTAGCCTGCCAAATGCCGGCTGCACAATATGACAGCACAACCGTCACTGTAATGGCTGGCGATTATGAATTGAAAGCCAAAGGCCGTATTTTACGCTTTGATGGTTGGACAAAAGTCTTGCCACAATTAGGTAAGAATCCAGAAGACCAAATTTTACCGGCTGTGAGTTTAAACGAAACATTAGCACTAAAAACGGTTTCGCCAAGCCAACACTTTACCAAACCGCCCGCTCGTTTTACTGAAGCAGCATTGGTTAAAGAATTGGAGAAACGTGGTATTGGTCGTCCTTCGACTTATGCGGCAATTATTTCGACTATTCAAGAACGTGGTTATGTACGCATTGAAAATCGCCGTTTCTATGCAGAGAAAATGGGCGAAATCGTTACTGATCGCTTAAATCAATCTTTTACTGATTTGATGAGCTACGATTTCACTGCCAACATGGAAAACGTACTAGACCAAATTGCGTCCGGTGAGAAAAATTGGAAGGCTGAGTTAAATCAATTCTTCAAAGATTTTTCTACCCAACTTTCTAGGGCAGAATTAGATGAGTTGGAAGGTGGAATGAAGCCGAATAGCCTTGTGCTCACCGATATTGATTGCCCAACTTGTAGCCGTAAAATGGCGATTCGCACAGCAAGTACAGGTGTCTTCCTTGGTTGTTCTGGTTATGCATTACCACCAAAAGAGCGTTGTAAAACCACGATTAATCTCATTCCTGAAGCAGAATTACTCAATGTATTAGATGAGGCTTCTGAAACCAAAGCCTTAATGGAGCGTAAACGTTGCCCGATATGTGGCACAGCGATGGACAGCTACATTATTGACCCACATCGTAAATTGCATATTTGTGGTAATAATCCAAATTGTGATGGTTATTTGGTTGAACAAGGCCAATTCAAAATTAAAGGCTATGACGGTCCGATTGTAGAATGCGACAAGTGTGGTGCGGATATGCACTTAAAACTCGGTCGTTTTGGTAAATACATGGGCTGCACCAGCTGTGATAACACTCGTAAGATTTTGAAAAACGGCGAGGTTGCACCACCAAAAGAAGAGCCTGTTCATTTCCCTGAATTGAAATGTGAAAAATCTGATGCGTATTTTGTATTGCGTGATGGTGCAAGTGGCGTGTTCATGTCAGCACATAACTTCCCGAAATCACGTGAAACTCGACCGGCAAAAGTGGCGGAATTAGCGCTTTATCGTGATCGTTTACCAGAAAAATTACGTTATTTAGCCGATGCGCCACAAAAAGACCCTGAGGGTAATGAAGCGATTATCCGTTTCAGCCGTAAAGAAAAACATCAATATGTGACATCTGAAAAGAATGGCAAAGCCACAAAATGGATTGTGGATTATATTGATGGAAAATGGGTAGAACGGAAAAAGTAGGATGAACATCACGGTTTATTGCGGTGCGAGTTTAGGTAATGATTCTGCCTATCAGGCTGCCGCAGAAAAATTAGGAAAATGGATTGCAGATGGCCAACATACTTTAGTTTATGGTGGCGGAAAATTGGGATTAATGGGCGTGGTTGCAGATACTGTACTCGCTCATCAAGGCAAAGTAATTGGCATTATTCCTCAATTTTTACAAGACAGAGAAGTTTCACATCCTAATTTGACCAAGACCGTGGTTGTTGAAAGTATGTCTGAGCGAAAAAATAAAATGGTTGAGCTTGGTGATGCTTATATTGCTTTGCCTGGTGGACCAGGCACTTTAGAAGAGATTGCTGAAGTGATTTCTTGGGCACGAATTGGGAAAAATAATAATCCTTGTATTTTGTTTAATGAAAAGGGTTATTTTGATTCATTAAAGTCCTTTTTTAGCCATATGGTGAAAGAAGGCTTCTTTACTCAAAGTGATTTTGAGAAAATTTTATTCTCGAATGATCTCCAAGAAATTGAAACCTTTATTGAACATTACCAACCTCCAGCGTTAAGAACATATTAAAAAAGTGCGGTTAAATTTGACCGCACTTTTTTATGATTAATGGTGATGATGTTCTGGTTTTGGTGGCAATTTAGCACGCGCTTTACCAACAGGTAGAATTAACGTTGCGTAATTTGCCGATTGTTGACACACCTTTTGATCTTCAAATGGTTCTTTGTGAATCACTTTAAGTTTCCAAACACCTTCAATTAATGGGATAAAGTTAACTTTACCTTCACTGTCTGTTTTACCTGAAAACGCTTGTGGTTCACGGTGAGATGTTGCCGCTTCCATATCTTTCACAACAAACGTATCAGATGTTGCGATAATCGTTTCACCCGCAAGTGGTTGGTCTTTATAGAAAATTTGAAGAGGGAAAGCTTCGCCCGCTTTAATTGTTTTTGGATCTTTGAGTGGCACAATTTCAAGTGGTAAACCGATGCGTGTCATCGCCATATCCGCATTCAACGGTTTCTTACCAACAACGGTAAAGGCTTTACCAAACATTTGTGTTTGTTCGCAATAGAATGCATTTGGTGTGCCTTGTAAGTTATCCATTTTCCAACCTTCATTATTTTGTGACCAGAAAGTTGGTTTATAAGTAGCAGTTACCCAATATGAACCATCTTTTAACGGTTTTTCTGATTGATATTGGTAGTTTTCACCTTTTTGTACTAAGGTTTGCATTTCACCATCTTGATTGATGAGCTCCATCGGTGGAAAAATAGCAAGACGTTTTTCAGGAATTTTTTCAACGTAAGGGTAGTCACCATAAGCTAAATCAGCTTTTAAAACGGAATTGGAAGCAAGTTGTGCCGGTGTTGCAACCCAAACTTCATGAGCTTGCGCGAGTGCAGAGAAACCAAGTAGTGCTGCAATTAATGTTTTTTTCATTGTCTTTCCTTTTTAATCAATAAATCAATTTATAGAAAGTCTTCGATAGGGCGGACGAGTATAACGAAAAAGAAATAATGAGACGAATAGAAAAAGTTGATTTTGTGAGAAACCTCACATTTTTTTAACAAAAAAAGTGCGGTCATTAAAACGATTGTTTTTTTGACCGCACTTAATTTTAAATTAAAGGCTAAATTGGCTTATTTTTTAGAAGGTTTAATAGCTAATAGGTTACAGTTTAATTTACTAATCACATGTTCCGCTGTATTACCTAATAACGCTGCAGATAAACCCGTTCTTCCCACTGTACCTAAAATCACTAATTCAGCTTCAATTTCTTTCGCCACCTCAGGAATCACTTCTTCAGGGAAACCTTCGCGTACATGGGTATGATCTTCATCAATACCAAATTTTTGACGTAAAGCTTTCATATTGATGAGATGTTGGCCACGAATGCCATTTTCATAACCTGAGGTATTAAATTCAGGTAAATCAATCGCCATATTGATTGGCGCTACAGGGTAGGCGGCTACTAAATGTACATTACCACGGTTTAAGTTCTCCGCTAAACTCATCCCTGTTGAAACTAATTCTTGGTTAAATTCATCTTGATATTCTTGCTCACCCGATACATTCACGGCGACTAAAATACGGCGTTGGTGTTTCCAGTCACCATCACGGACCATTAATACTGGAATTGGACATTTACGTAATAATTGCCAATCTACTGGTGTGAAAATCAATGAAGTGAAGCTTTCTTCATCTTTGGTGTATTTTACAACGAGGTCATATTGATTTTTTTCAACTTCTTCACGAATTGCATCCGCTTCATTGCTGCTCCATACAATGTGAGATTCAAACTCAATTTCTGGATCTGCATATTTATCTAAATAAAATTGTACGGCTTGACGTTGTTGCTCAATGGCTGTTTCATGCATTTGACTACGTTCTTCCGAGGAAAGAAGCGCAGACATTTCATAAGATAGGTCATAGACACTCAACAGAGTGGTGATTTTTACTTTTGTTTCATTTTGCTGTTCTTTTACAAGTCGAACAGCACGAGCAAGTGCATATTGTTTTTCGTTATCAGGGTTGAGTACAACAAGAATATTATTAAATTTCATAAAGCCTCCAAGATATGAGATATCAATAGGATAGAAAAGATTTTAAATGATGACAAGAACCGATTGTAAAAAAAGTGATCTCGTGCAAGTTTTTTTGTTTCAAATACTAAAAAAGCGTGAATATTCACGCTTTTTATCTATTCAGCTAACTGGATTTTAGTTTTATGTACACCAGTTAAATCAATTAAGGCATTTATATCATTAATAGTAATGTATTTTCCTTGAACAGAGAGTACACCTAATTTTTGAAAACGTCCAAGCAAACGACTGATGGTCTCAACCGTTAGGCCAAGATAGTTACCAATATCGCTACGAGTCATGGTTAAACGGAATTCTTTCGCCGAGAAACCACGAGCAGAATAGCGTTTGGATAGGTTATGGATGAATGCGGCTAAACGTTCTTCAGCATTCATTTTAGACAGTAATAAAATCATTTCTTGATCGCTTTTGATTTCACTACTCATTAAACGCATAATTTGCTGACGAAGCTTAGGCATTTTGCCAGATAAATCATCTAAGATATCAAAGGGAATTTCACATACCATAGCGGTTTCCAATGCTTGAGCAAAACTTGGGTGTTGCATATTTGTGATCGCATCGAAACCGACTAAATCGCCTGGTAAGTGGAAAGAGGTAATTTGTTCTTCACCGGCTTCACTAATAGTATAAGTTTTAATGGTACCGGAACGAATCGCATAAATAGAATTAAGCGTGTCGCCCGCTTTAAAAAGGACTTGAGATTTTTGTATAGGCTTTTTACGCTCGATGATGTTATCAAGCTGATCGAGCTCATGTTCGTTCAATGTGAAAGGAATACAAAGTTGACTAATGCTGCAATCCTGGCAGTGAATCGCACAACCACCAGATTGAACTCTGCGCCCTGATTTGGTTTCTGAAACGAAATTCTTCATTAGTTCCTCAAATCGATAAATATAGTGTAAAATTGATCTAACGCAATTATTCTACCACTAAATAGTCAATTTAAGAAGTTATCTACGAGTAAATAGGTATGGCAGCAGAAAAATTAACCAAAAAACGTTTAATACAAATTATTATCATGTTGATTATTTTAGTCAGTGCATTTGTTTGGCGATATATATTGCAATAAGTGCGGTCAAATTTTTGATTGTTTTGAGAAGAAAAAAAGAGCCACGATTTTGTGGCTCTTTGTTTTAAAGTTTAAGTCAGATTACCATTCGTAACCGACACCTGCACCCACAGTAAATTGACCGCGAGTATCTGCAGCACCGTTCACGTTGGTTGACCAATGACCGTTATCAGAGTTACGAGACGCTTTAATTGCAATTGCGCTTTCACCGCGGTGATGAGCTACGCCGGTTGATACCATGCTCTTGCCATCTTTACGTGCAGATGGAGCAGAAGCGATTGCAGCAACACCAGCAATACCAGCACGAGTTTTGCGATCAACTTTGTTCACTTTATTATCAACATAACGTTTGTTTGCTGCATCAGTTGGGGCTTTTGGATCCGCAACGTTAGTGATGTTTTTATCACCTGCATTAATGCCATTCTGATTGATTTGAACGCTTGAATTATTGACAGTGTAAGAATCCGCTTTGATGTCTTTTGCTGTGCTAACAGTATAAGTTTTCACTTGGTTAGCATCATCATAAGCTTCTTGTACATTAATATTGTCACCCGCTTTTACTTTTACGTCAGACGTACGCACACGAATATTATCAATACGCGTTTTGTTTTTGCCTACTTGGTCTGCAACCATATAAAGTTGAGAACCATTGATTGCATCGGTAGATGTAGCAGAAATTTCACCTGCACCTACGTTAATAATTTGGCGTGTATGTGGCGTAATGGTTACTGTACGGCCTGGGGTTGAGTGATCTGGCGGCGTGTAAGTTTCAGTTTTGTCTGAACCAACAGAAACAACAGCCACAGGCGTGTTGCCTGCAAAACCACTATATGTAATACCGTTAACTGTTGCAGTATTTTCTTGTGTTGCTGAACGTGTAATAGTGCCAGAGCCTAAGGCAACAGAGTTATCATCTTTTGCATAAGAGTCTTTAGATAAGGCTACGCTTTTTTCGCCTTTAGCATTAGCTGAATCGCCTAGTGCAGTAGACCATTTACCTGTAGATGTTGCTGATGCACCAATAGCAACAGCAGAGCCGCCTGTAACAGTTGAATCGTTACCAATCGCTACAGCTGAGTCGCCAGAGGCTACAGAACCAGTACCTACAGCCAATGAACTTGTACCACTCGCATTCGCTTGTGAACCATAAGCATTACTGTTTTGACCACTTGCTTTTGCCGCTTGACCAATCGCAACTGTTTCGTTTGCTAATGCACTAGCTGCAGTACCAATTGAAGTAGCATTAGCTGAACTTGCAGTCGCACCAAAACCAATTACAGTTGCATTTGAAGTTGATGTGTCTGTAATTTTATTATCATTACCAGCAACAAAAACGTTTTTGCCAACGACTTCATTATTTAAACCAAATACGCTTGCTTTACTTGTGTTTTTATCTACAACAACATCTTTTTCTGGTGTACCTGTTACACGCTGAGCACCGACTTTATTATGTGCACCATATCCAAGAGAATGATCGGCATAAACTTTATTATCATCACCAACGCTTTGAGTAAAATGACCATATGCATCATTTCCATCACCAATCGCATTTGCTTGTTCACCTTTCACCACATTTTGATTACCGATGGCAGAACTTGAGCCTTGGCTTTCTTCAGCTTCAGCTGCAGGAATAGAATAGATTTGGTTTTGCTGACCAATAGCTGTATGTCCAGGACCTCTAACGTTAGTCGCCTCTATTGTTTTGTTTGCATTTACAGAATCTTGTGTCGTGATATTCAGAATGTTTCCATCAGCAGCATTCGCTACAGCAACATTCACCCCAATAATTAATGCTGTGATAGCATTAAATTTAAAATTTTTCATATGTCCTCGCTTGAGTTTCTTCTTTAATTACATTATGTAATTAAAGAATTTCATTAGAGTAGTGTAAATATACATAAATACTTATAGGTAGCATTGACGAATGGATTAACTGTATGATTTTTAATCTCTTATTTTTCAGATATTGAAAATCTTATTTTTATCTATTCAGTAAACGATTGCGTACCTACACAAGATTATAGATAGGTTTTTTTGTATAGAAAAGTAAATAGCATGTTTATTTTGTAAA
>CAKAQT010000033.1:0-9960 GCA_916720325.1 Parahaemophilus parainfluenzae | reverse complement strand
GGACAAGTTAATGAAAAATAAACGACTGAGTTTTCGTCTCTTAATCGGTTTAAGTTTGACCGCACTTTGTGTGTGGTGCATTGCCACGGCTGTTGCATGGACGGTTGTCAAAAAAGAAGTCAAAGATGTGTTTAATGCACAGCAGGTGCTTTTTGCCGAGCGTTTGGCAACCTCTGATTTGAAAAATGTCTTATTAGATGAAAATGCGAATTTTCCACGTGGCGGATTTAAACCGCAGAAACGTCATTACGATAATGATGCGTTAGCCTTTGCCATATTTTCTAACAAAGGCGAAAGATTATTAACCGATGGTGATAATGGCGACAAATTTATTTTTCAAAATAAGATTGGTTTTAGTAAAGCGCATATTTTAGATGATGACGATGAATGGTTGATTTATTGGCAACCTGTTGGTAATGGTGAATTGGTGATCGCTGTAGGTCAAGAGTTGGAATATCGCGAAGAGTTAGTCAATAAAATGGTCTTCAGCCAAACAGGAATTTGGTTTGCTGGATTACCAGTACTCTTATTGGTCGCGTTTATTGTGATTTATCGTGCATTAAAACCAATTAATCGATTGAGTCGAAACGTACAAGCTCGCCGACCAGGTGATGTGTCGTTATTAGAAACTGATGATGTGCCAACAGAGATTCTACCGTTAGTCCAAAACTTAAATCAATTTTTCACACGTACCAGTGAGCAGTTGGAACGGGAGCGCCGCTTTGTTTCTGATGCAGCACATGAATTACGTAGTCCATTAGCGGCATTACGTATTCAAACAGAAGTCGCACAGTTAGCTGGCGATGATGCACAAACTCGTGAAATGGCCTTAGCGCATTTAACCCAAGGTATCGACCGAGCAACTCAATTAATCGAACAGCTTCTTACACTTTCCCGCTTGGATAATCTTAAAGAATTAAATCATCAGGAACCGATTCATTGGTCAGAAATTATAACTTCACTTATCGGTGAGTTATATTTCAGTGCGCAGCAACGCCAAATTGAATTTCAGTTTGAACATCAGGGAGAGCCTGCCGTTAAGCAAGGGCAACCATTATTACTTGCACAAATGCTACGAAACTTATTGGATAATGCCATTAAATACTGTTCTCAAGGCACTCAGGTGCGTGTAATTTTACAGCCTCGTAAAATTCTTATTGAAGATAATGGCGGTGGTGTTGACCCAGAAGAATTAGCGAAATTAGGGCAGCGTTTTTATCGTCCTGCAGGGCAAAATGAAAAGGGAAGTGGACTTGGATTGTCTATTGTGGCAAGAATCGCAGAATTACATCATTACCGCTTTCGCTTAGAAAACATTGAAGCTAACGGACAAATTCAAGGTTTGCGAGCTATTATTGAGTTATAAAAAAGGGCGTTTAATACGCCCTTTTTGTTAAAACATTCCACCAATTAATTCTAATCGACCTTTCTCAACTTTAATTTCCTTGGCAAATTTCTTAATCAGCATTTGTTTCATATCACTTTCATCCAAGGTATAAACTGGCATCCGACTTAATAAGGCTGCCACACCATCACTTAATAGCGGCATAACATCTTGGAGTTGATCCATCACACTATTAGGTTCACCAGACCAGCGTAAAATCCGTAGATTTTTTAAATAGAGCGCACCTTCCTGTGCGTTATATTCTGGAACAGCATCAAAGGTTAAATGCAATTTAGCTGGGTAGGTTTTACCAGATAAACGAATAAGCGTATCAACCAAACCACTCATTTCAACACGATTACTTTCAGTTTGCCCGATTTGAGTCACCAAATCTTTCAGTGCGTAATCCACAGAAAATAATCCTGGAATACCGAGTTTGTCATTAATTGTGCCTTTTTCACTTAAATACTGGTTAATTTGTTGCTCGCTGATGCTAAAAGGGGAAGCTTGTACAGATAGCGTAAAGAAACCTAATGTCAGTACGGTAAGCACTTTTTTGAAAAAATGCATATTTTTCTCCTTGATTGAAAAAGAATAAAAATTTTGTAGAATGTATCGCTTATCTTTTCAATACACAATAAAAATTTAAGTAGAGATTATGACTTTGTCACTTAAAGACCATGTGCAAAAGCTTCTTGAAGAACATCGTGGAGAACGCGTTTTCCGCTTTGAATATTTAGGAAAACATTATTGGTTAAAACAGCCTGAGCAATTAAAAGGGATATGGTTATTATTAAAACCACATCCAAAACAACATTTTAAAGAAGAGTGTGAAATACTACAGCATTTAAATAATATTGGTGCACCAGTACCTAAATTATGCGGTTTCGGTGATGATTATTTAGTATTGGAAGATGCAGGGCCAACATTAAACATCTGGCTGAATGATGAAACATTGTCTTGGGCAGAAAAATCACATATTTTGCATTCAGCGATAGAAATATTGATTAATCTTCATCAACAAGGCATTATTCACGGTCGTCCAGCTATACGAGATATCGCATGGAAAGATGGTAAAATTAGTTTTATGGACTTTGAATCTCATTCAAAAAGCCATAATGAACATTGGTTGATTACACGTGATATGCTAGCATTTTTAGACAGTTTATGTCGTGTGAAAGGCTTAGATGATGAAAAGCTTAATGAATTATTTGATTATTATAAATCTCACTGCCCGACAACTTATTGGGTTGATATGTTGTCATATGTGAGAAGATTTCGTTGGCTTTATTATCTTTTACTTCCGTTCAAACCGATTGCACGAACGGACTTATTGGCCGTTTATCGGTTATTTGAACATTTAACAAAGGAAAATCTATGAAAAAATTATTTTTAGTGGCTGTATTAAGTGCTTTAGTGAGTGCTTGTTCTGTTGGTGTTGGCGCCGGTGGCGGCAGTAATGGTGTTGGCGTTGGTGTAGGTCTAGGCACTGGCTTTGGATTCTAACTATCACTTTAGATAAAGCAAAGTGCAGTTAAAAAATCTTAGGTTTTCAAGAAAATTAGTAGAAATCGCTTGATCTTTTGATTTAGATCACTATAATACACCCCATATTTCGGACGCGGGGTGGAGCAGCTTGGTAGCTCGTCGGGCTCATAACCCGAAGGCCGTCGGTTCAAATCCGGCCCCCGCAACCAATAACAAGTTCAGTAAAAAGAACCCCAAATTTGGGGTTTTTTTGTACGAGAAATTTAGAAACTGGGCTTAGGTTCATTGACGAACCTAACCCTTTTTTTATGTCTGAATTTTAAGATTAGGAGCAAAAATTGGCAACATTAGAACAAAAATTGCAAGAGATGCTTCAAGGTGCAGTAGAAGACTTAGGCTGCGAACTTTGGGGGATTGAATGCCAACGTGCAGGTCGTTTTATGACCGTGCGTTTATTCATTGATAAAGACGGTGGCGTAGGCGTTGATGATTGTGCTGATGTAAGTCGTCAAGTAAGCGCGATTTTAGATGTGGAAGATCCAATTGCGGATAAATATAACCTAGAAGTATCATCACCAGGTCTCGATCGTCCATTATTTACGCTTGAACAATTCCAACGTTATGTAGGCGAGGATATCGCCGTACATTTACGTATTCCCGTTTTAGATCGTCGTAAATGGCAAGGTAAATTGGAAAAAATTGAAAATGACATGTTGACACTTATTGTTGATGGTCAGGAACAAGTTCTTATTTTTGGCAACATTCAAAAAGCCAATGTAATCGCAAAATTTTAAAGGAGAAAAAGGAAAATGAGTAAAGAGATTTTGTTAGCTGCTGAAGCAGTATCTAACGAGAAGTTATTACCACGCGAAAAGATTTTTGAAGCGTTAGAGAGTGCGATTGCACTTTCAACGAAGAAAAAATATGACTATGAAACCGATATTCGCGTATCTATCAACCCTAAAACGGGTGAGTTTGATACATTCCGTCGTTGGTTGGTGGTTGATGAAGTTAAAGTGCCAACAAAAGAAATGACATTAGAAGCGGCACAATTTGAAGATCCTAATATTCAACTTGGTGATTATGTTGAAGACCAAATTGAGTCTATCGCATTTGACCGTATTGCAATGCAAACCGCTCGCCAAGTAATCAGCACTAAAATCCGTGAAGCGGAGCGTGCAAAAGTGGTTGAGCAATTCCGTTCTGAAGAAGGTAAGATTGTTACTGGTACAGTGAAAAAAGTAAATCGTGAAAGCATTATTTTAGATTTAGGCAATAAAGCTGAAGCCGTGATTATGCGTGAAGATATGCTTCCACGTGAAAATTTCCGTCCAGGCGATCGTGTACGTGGTGTGCTTTATAAAGTGAATCCAGAAAGCAAAACCGCACAATTATTTGTGACTCGTGCAAAACCTGAAATGTTAATCGAGTTATTCCGTATTGAAGTACCAGAAATCGGCGAAGAAATGCTTGAAATTCGAGGTGCAGCACGTGATCCTGGTTCTCGTGCAAAAATTGCGGTGAAATCAAATGATAAACGTATCGACCCAGTTGGTGCATGTGTGGGTATGCGTGGTGCACGCGTTCAAGCGATTACCAATGAGTTAGGTGGTGAACGTGTGGATATCGTACTTTGGGATGACAATCCGGCACAATATGTGATCAATGCAATGGCACCAGCTGATGTGACGTCAATCATTGTGGATGAAGATAACCACTCAATGGATATCGCAGTTAATGCTGATAACCTAGCACAAGCAATTGGTCGTAACGGTCAAAATGTACGTTTAGCAACACAATTAACCGGTTGGACATTAAACGTAATGACCACTGAACAATTAAATGAAAAACATCAAGCGGAAGATATTAAAGTATTGAATTTATTTATGGATAAATTAGGTCTTGATGAAGAGTTTGCTCAAATCTTAGTGGATGAAGGTTTTACTTCATTAGAAGAAGTGGCTTATGTTCCAGTGAGCGAGCTGACTGCAATTGATGGTTTAGAAGATGAAGATCTTATCGAAGAGTTACAAGGCCGTGCAAAAGATGCCATTACTGCAGCTGCTGCAGCTGAAGAAGAAGCCTTGAAAAAAGCGAATATTGAAGATCGTTTATTAAATCTTGAAGGGATGAATCGTCACATTGCCTTTAAATTAGCTGAAAAACAAATTACTACGCTTGAAGAACTTGCTGAGCAAGGTGTAGATGATTTAGCTGATATTGAAGAATTAACCGCAGAGCAAGCCGCTGACTTTATTATGGCTGCGCGTAATATTTGCTGGTTTAGCGAAGAGTAAGGAGTTTAATAATGACTGAAGATGTAAAAAATGCGGATGCGAATGCGCCGAAAAAACTAAGTATTCAACGCAGAACAAAAACAACCGTAAGCAGCACAACTGCTGGCGGTAAAGCAAAAGCGGTACAAGTTGAAGTTCGCAAAAAACGCACAGTGCCAACAGATGCTGCGCGAAAAGCTGCTGAGGCAGAAAAATTAAAAGCACAGCAAGAAGCAGAGAAGAAAGCGGCAGAAGAAAAAGCACGTTTAGCTGCTGAAAAAGCTAAGGTTGAAGCAGAAAAGGCAGCGAAACCAGCACAAAGTGCGGTTGAAAATAAACCTAAATCTGTTGATCCAGAAAAAGAGAAACGTAAAGCGGAAGAAGCAGAACTTCGTCGCAAAGCGGAAGAGCTAGCTCGCCAAAAAGCAGAAGAGCAAGCACGTAAAGCAGCTGAAGATGCTAAACGTTATGCTGAAGCGGATACGTCAAGCAATGAAAGCGCATCAGAAGATTATACTGATTACAATTTAAGCTCTCGTTATGCTTTAGAAGCAGAAGACGAAGAAGAACGTCGTAACGAAAATCGTGGTCGTGGCAAAAATAAAGTCGCTAAAGCGAAAAAAGAACGTGATGACGTGAAGAGCGGCAATAAAAATGAGCGCGAATCGAATCGTAAAAATCAAAAAGACGGTAAATTCGGTAAAGGTAAAAATGGTAAAAAAGGTGCCGCATTACAACAAGCCTTCACAAAACCTGTTCAGGTTGTAAAACAGGATGTTGTTATTGGCGAAACCATTACTGTTGCAGAATTAGCAAATAAAATGGCAACCAAAGCAACTGAAATCATCAAAGCAATGATGAAAATGGGCGAAATGGTAACCATTAACCAAGTGCTTGACCAAGAAACAGCGCAATTAGTGGCTGAAGAATTAGGTCACAAAGTGATTCTTCGCAATGAAAATGAACTTGAAGAAGAAGTATTAGGCGATCGCGATGTTAATGCTGAAAAAGTAACTCGTGCACCAGTTGTAACGATTATGGGGCACGTTGACCATGGTAAAACCTCATTGCTTGACTATATTCGTAAAGCGAAAGTTGCAGCAGGTGAGGCGGGTGGTATTACTCAGCACATCGGTGCGTACCACGTAGAAATGGATGACGGCAAAATGATCACCTTCTTAGATACGCCGGGACACGCCGCATTTACCTCAATGCGTGCACGTGGTGCGAAAGCAACGGATATCGTCGTTCTTGTTGTTGCGGCAGATGATGGTGTGATGCCTCAAACCATTGAAGCGATTCAACACGCGAAAGCAGCGGGGGCGCCTTTAGTGGTTGCGGTGAACAAAATTGATAAACCAGAAGCAAATCCAGACCGCGTAGAACAAGAATTACTTCAACACGAAGTGATTTCTGAGAAATTCGGTGGTGATGTGCAATTCGTTCCTGTTTCTGCGAAGAAAGGTACCGGTGTTGATGACTTATTAGATGCCATCTTGCTTCAATCAGAAGTACTTGAATTAACAGCTGTAAAAGACGGTATGGCAAGCGGTGTAGTGATTGAATCTTACCTTGATAAAGGTCGTGGTCCGGTTGCAACCATTCTTGTTCAATCTGGTACTTTACGTAAAGGTGATATCGTACTTTGCGGTTTTGAATACGGTCGTGTTCGTGCAATGCGCGATGAAAACGGTAAAGAAATCGATGAAGCCGGTCCATCTATTCCTGTTGAGGTGTTGGGTCTTTCTGGTGTACCTGCAGCGGGTGATGAAGCAACAGTCGTACGTGATGAGAAAAAAGCACGTGAAGTGGCATTACACCGTCAAGGTAAGTTCCGTGAAGTGAAACTCGCTCGTCAGCAAAAAGCGAAACTTGAAAATATGTTTAGCAATATGACTGAAGGTGATGTGGCAGAGCTTAACGTTATTGTGAAAGCGGACGTACAGGGTTCTGTGGAGGCGATTATTCAATCATTACAAGATCTTTCTACTGATGAAGTGAAAGTGAAAGTAGTGGGCTCAGGCGTAGGTGGTATTTCTGAAACTGATGCAACCTTAGCAGCGGCTTCTAATGCGATTATGGTCGGCTTTAACGTTCGTGCAGATGCTTCTGCTCGTCGTATTATTGAAGCAGAAAATATTGACCTTCGTTATTACTCCATCATTTATGAACTATTAAATGATGTGAAAGCGGCAATGAGCGGTATGCTACAACCTGAATTCAAACAAGAAATCATCGGCTTGGCTGAAGTGCGTGATGTGTTCAAACATCCGAAATTTGGTGCAATCGCCGGTTGTATGGTGACCGAAGGTGTAGTAAAACGTAACAATCCAATCCGCGTATTACGTGATAACGTGGTAATCTTTGAAGGTGAATTGGAATCTCTCCGTCGCTTTAAAGATGACGTTTCTGAAGTCCGTAATGGTATGGAATGTGGTATCGGCGTTAAAAACTACAATGACGTAAAAGTCGGCGACCAAATCGAGGTGTTTGAAGTCGTTGAAGTTAAACGTTCAATCTAATTTTTAATAAGGCACGCATTTGCGTGCCTCTAATATATTGGAGAAATTGAATGTATATAAAGAATATTAAACTTCATAATTTCAGAGGAATTAAAGATCTTTCTATAAACTTTGATAAAAACATTAATGTTATTGTTGGAGTAAATGGTATTGGTAAAACATCTATTTTAGATGCTTGTGCTATTGTTTTGTCTGATTTTATCAGGAAAATAACTAAAAGTAAGAGTAGCTTAAAATTTGAAGATAAAGATATATATAATCTTGAGTTCTCATCTAGTATTAATGCATCTTTTGAGTTAGAAAACCCGAATTTACAGGTTGAGGGGGGGAGAGAAATTTCTCTTCATAAGACTAAAAAAGGAAAGATTTCTTTAACAAAAGATGATACTACATTCTTTAAATTATTATCAGATAAATTATTGGCTGATATAAATGATAATGTTGCTTCAAGTATTCCTATTTTTGCGTATTATCAAACTCATAGAGCGCTATTAGATATTCCTCTCAGAATTAGAAAAAGCCACCTATTTTCTGCATTGGAAAGTTATGATAGATCCTTGAATGGGGATGCAAATTTTCGTTTATTTTTCGAATGGTTTCGAATGCAAGATGACTTAGAGAATGAAAAAATTGTTAATGTTAAAGGAATATCAAAAGATTTAGAAAAAGATATTGCTAAAGTTGAAGATTCTCTTATTTTACTTGCTAGATTGGTATCTTTATCTAAGGATTTTGATCATAATCTAAAAGAGTATAGTTCAGAAAAAAAAGCAGGAGATAATGATGTTAAACGTATATTGGAAGAGATAAATACTCTTAAGGTAAAGGCTTCAGAAGCAAAGAATGATGTAGAAAAAAAACAAATTAATTATCATAATATTGTTGCAGATAGTAAAAACTATAATAACTCAGTTGAATTTAAAGCAATTAATTACGTAAGAAAAGCAATAGAGGAATTTATTCCATATATACATAATATAAGAATTACTAGAAATCCGTTGTCAATGGTAGCAGAAAAAAATGATATTGAGATACACATTGAACAACTTTCACAAGGGGAGAAAATACTAATATCTATGATTGGTGATATAGCTAGACGTTTAGTTATAGCTAATCAAGGAATAAAAAATCCTTTAATGGGAGAAGGTATAATCCTAATTGATGAAATAGAATTACATCTTCATCCGCAATGGCAATCCGAAGTTGTCAAAAAATTGAAAAAGACATTCCCAAATTGTCAATTTATTTTGACAACGCATTCTCCTCAAGTCATTAGAGAAGTAGAGAAAGAATCTATATTCTTGTTATCTATTGATAGTGAAAAGAATGCAAGTGTAATTAATCCTAAAAGAACAATCGGATTGGATTCATCTAATGTCCTTTCTGAAATAATGAATACACTGACTATAAATGAAGAGTTTGAAAGAAAGTTATCTACATTATATTCTAATATTGATAAGGAGAAATATGATAAAGCTCGTAAGCTTTTAACTGATTTGCAGAATGAGTATTCCGATGTTCCTGAGATTATAAAAGCTAGAAATTTTATTAATTTTATGGAGGATTAATGATTCCTATAACTAAGAAAACAAATCTACCACTAATTTTAACAAAGGCATCAAAAAATCATATTAATTATGATGATTTAGAGAAAACTGATATACAAGAATCATTGTTGGAAGAACAAGGGGCACTATGTGCTTATTGTATGTGTAGAATAGATAAGGATAATATGAAAATAGAGCATTGGAACCCTCAGTCAATAGCTCCAAATTTAAGTTTAGATTATCAAAACATGTTGGGAGTTTGTAAAGGAGGAGAAGGAAATTCTAAAAAATTTCAACACTGTGATACAAAGAAGGGAAACATTACAATTAGCTATAATCCTGCTGATAAAGATCATATCATGAAATTAAAGATCAAATATGATAAAGATGGTTCAATATATTCTGAGGATGACAAATTTAAAAATGAATTAAATGATGTTTTAAATCTTAATTTACCCTGGTTAAAAGAAAATAGAAAGAGTGCCCTTATTGGTTATCAAAGAGCATTTAATCAAAAGTATGAAAGACACGTAAATGATAGGGCGACACTAGAAAGAGAAATTAGTAAATTATGCTCTGTAAATAAAGAAGGTAAAAAAGAACCATATCATGGAATTATTCTTTATTTTTTAAATAAAAAATTAAAAAGTGCTAAGTTATGAGTAGAGAATTTAAACGCAGCGATCGCGTTGCACAAGAATTACAAAAAGAAATCGCCATCATTTTACAACGGGAAGTAAAAG